>PMUF01000607.1 GCA_003167015.1 Chitinophagaceae bacterium
CTATTTGGGGTGTTTTAACGGGAAGTATCCGGCGGAAATATTGTATGAATTCGTTATATTTAGCATACTCTTTTCTGACGCTAATAAAACCAACGCTATTCCCAATGGGCACGAGCACTGCTTTCAAATCGGCGATTTTCCAGGATATCCTGTCCGACATTGAAAATGAAAGTTGTGTGCTGATCATCGGCCCGGACCTGCTCAACCTGGGCGAGAAGACGTTTTTTGAGGTCATGTGCGAGGAATTGCAAAGCGACGCACAATACAGCCAGCTGATCGATCTCTCCCCGCAATATGTATTCCTCCATGAAGAACTGCTGCAACTGAAACCGGCTGCACGGGAAACGACGCTCTTGCGGTATATGGAACGATTTTACCAGCAGCAGACGAAATTTGACGAGCCATTCCGGAAGATATCGCAGATCCCTTTTCATCTCGTCGTGTCCTTCCTGCCTGACGCGAGGCTTAAAAAGACCTACAAGGACCAGAATTTTCCCTTTCAATACAGTCATTATCCGCGCGAGGAGAACCCCTTGCCCGTGGAAAAGCCGACAAAGAAAACGCCGTTGATCTACAATATCCTGGGCGATTTCAGCGAAGGGGATATCATCATCACGTTCGATCATCTCTTCCAGTATCTCTCGGGCATCATGGGCAAACGGGAGCTACCGCATGCCATCCAGGAGGCTTTTAAAAAGGCCAGGACCTTTCTTTTTGTGGGGGTGCATTTCGAGCGATGGTATGTCCAGCTGATCCTCCGGATCATCACTACGAAGGAGAAGAAGGAAAAATACAGCATCCTGAACAAGGGGGGCAGCAGCGATGTCTACACCTTCATGGCCCGCCGGCTGGAACTGGACTTCCTGGAGACGGAGCCGATCGAATTCCTGAATATGTTGTACCAGGAGTGCAAGGACCGCAATCTGTTGAAAGCCGGAAGCAAGAACTACGCCGCAAGGGTGTTCATCTCCTACAGCCATCAGAATAAAGGAATGGCCGAAAGGGTCGAGGCCTTTTTGAAGCGGCAGAACATGGAGGTCATCCGGGACGAGCAAGACATGCCCGGGGGCCAGCGGATCGAGGATTTTATCGAGATGATCAGGCAGGTGGATTNNGAAGACCAATAAATATCTTTTGCCCTGCTCACTTGACGAAACTTTCATGGAAAAGGACTTTATGGATACTGCCGGGAAATATGCGGATGAGAGAATTGCCGCCCTGGACGAAAGGATCAGGCAGCGGGGGCGATCCAGTGCGGATGATCTTTTCACCGAGCGTAACCGGTGGATCGATTACATCAATGGCCTGCCCCGCGTGCTGAAGGAGCTCAACGACCGGAAGTGCGTGCCCCTGGCGACGGATGACCTGGAAGAAAGCCTGGCGAAGATACCCGCCAACATTCTGAATCATAAATAACCCGATACGTGTCAGTCCTACCGCAGCAGCCCCAGTATCGCAACCGTTATCCCGGGGTAAAGCCGTTTACATCGGCGGATAAGGAATTGTTCTTCGGCCGGGAGAAGGACATAGCCGACTTTTACAGCCTGCTGTTTATCAAGCAGACGGTGGTGTTATACGGCAAGAGCGGGTATGGGAAAAGCAGCCTGCTGAATGCCGGGATCATTCCGAGGTTGCAGGAGGAAGGGGAATGGACCTGTTTTTCGGTGAGGTTCAATAATTTTTCCGAGCGCGACGCCAGCGATAATGTCTCCCCGATGGAGAATATCAAGCTGCGGTTGCGACAGAACCTTTCCCCGGATGCGACGGCCTTCCTGGATGCCGTGATTCCGGGTGAGGACTCCTTCTGGTACTGGGCCAAAGTCCTGCAGTCGACGCATCATAGCTCACAATTCATTTTTTTCTTTGACCAGTTCGAGGAACTGTTCACCTATCCCAAACAAAACGTAGAGGAGTTTTCGGAGCAGCTCTCGCAATTGTTGTACAATACTGTTCCTGTCAGGTTCAGACGGCGGCTTGCCGAGATGGATGAACGAGGCGAGATCAGCGATGAACTGCACGACCGGCTGTTCGAGCGGTTGGCGGTGAAGGTGGTATTTTCCATCCGGTCTGACCGGCTTTCCCTGCTGAACAGTCTGACTGACCGGCATCCTACTATTTTACAAAATTATTACGAGCTGGATGCCCTGACGACTGCCCAGGCAGAACAGGCCATTATAAACCCGGCCAGGTCGCCGCAGCGGGACTTCTGTACGCCGCCCTTCGAATATATGCCGGCCGCCATCCGAAAGATCCTCTCCGGGATCGGCAATGTGCAGGACGGGAAGATCGAAACCTCGACTTTGCAGATCGTCTGCCGGTATATAGAAGAGGACCTGGTAGAGCGAAGAAAGATCACGACTATCACTGAAGAATTGCTGGGAGACATCTCCGATATCTTCAGACAATATTATGAGGGCATCCTGTCAAGGCTGGGTGATCAGGACCGGCAAAAAGTGCAGCACCTGATCGAAGACGAGCTGATTGAAGAAGGTCGCCGGAATACGCTGACGGATTCCTATATCCGTAACCGGTTCGGTTTTGAGGGAAAACTGTTACGGCAATTGGAACAGAGCAGCCTGTTGCGGAAAGAAAGGGATGCAGCGGGGAGGATCCTGTACGAGATCAGCCATGACACGCTGGTCAACCCGATTGAAATGGTGGCAAAGGGCCGGAGGCAGGCGGAGGACGAGGCCAAACAAGCCGGATTGCTGGCATCGCTGGCTGAAGAACAGCGGAAGGCCGAACATCTTAGCGAGCTGAATGAAAAGGTCGTCCGCCGGTCACGCCTGGCGATCGGACTGGCGGTGGTGTCGTTGCTGATCGCGGCAGGAGCGGGGTATTTCTGGTATGATTCCCGGCGCGAGGAAAGGACGGCCAAGCTGATGTTGTTCCGGATCAATCTGCAGAATGCGAAAGATATCGAAGAACCGGTCCGGACCTATATCCAGAGCACTGATTACGATATGGCCCTGAGGCGGATCCGAGCCGCCGATTCCTTACTGAAAGCCGTGCATGTCAGACTGACGGACCAGGATGAATTGGACAAAAAGGCTTTTGAATCGATCATCGACAGAGACAGATTAATTTACCAGGAATCGAAAAAATGATCCGATGAAATTTCTTTTGTTGTTATGGTTGGGCCTTGCGGCGACATCGGTTGCGATAGGCCAGCAGTATGACTCCACCGAGTATCCGCGCCTGATGCGGGAGGCCAATGATTTTACTAAGAAGGGAGAGTATGACAAGGCACTGGCTAAATACCGCAGCGCAGAAGAATCGAATCGCAGGAAGAAGGACATAGTGGAGGATAGTATTTTTAATTTGAAGAACCTGATGAGGGCGCCCAAAGTTTCGGAGGAAGTGATCGTTAAAAAACCGCAGGTATCGTCCGGGGCAGGTACGCAGGACAGGGTCAGGAACGAGAGTGACAGTGGCCGTCAGGCGCACGGCGGCAAGGGAGAGGCCAAAGGAGAGATCAGGGGAGAATTGCGCAAAACGTCGGAGATGGATTCGCTGAAGACGTATACATGGCTCATGGCTGATGCGCATGCCTATGACAGCGTCTACAGGCTCTTTTCGGATCGCGATGCGGCCTTCCTGAAGGGGTCCCGGTTGCCGCCCGACAAGGCGGGGAAAATCAACTTTTATTCCCTGAGGGTATTGGACTACCTGTATTATATGGGCTGGACAAAGGTCGAGCTCGCGGCCAGGATGCTGCCGGTGACGCTGAGAGCCAAATATGATACCAAGGTCGATCAAATATACCGCAGCATGGAGGCACACCGGAAATCGGTGCTGCACGATTATTGGATGCCCGACACCCTCCTTGCCCTGCCGGACGGCACGCTGTTCACCAATCCGAGTCCGGACCACAAAAATTTTCTCTGGGGCTATTCCGATTACGCGGATTATAAGCGGGTGCAGGTGAGGTTTTTGAATTTATCGCTGCCGGACTTCACGATCACGACGGATAGCCTGCTGCTGCTGGCGGATTCTGGCAGGTTCTATAGTGTCACTGCCGCCTCGGCCGATTACAGGATACGGGTGGCCAAGAGCATCGACTACGTACTGAAGAGAAATAAGACGGAGTACGGGCGGATCGTGTACACGAAACCGGCGCTCTATAAGCTGAGTAGTGATGAAGGTGAGGTCTTGTCGGACCTGAGCCAGTATACGTCGAATACCTTTTTCCTGGCTGGGGATGACGCTCATATGGCTACCTGGGAAGACGGCGACCAGCTGCGGTTGATCGATCTGAAGACAAAAAAAGCGGTCCCGCTGACGGATTCGAAACCGGCCCCTACCGAGAGCATGTCGGCGGATTCGAAAACTATCGCCTATTACAACAGCCGGACGCAGCTGATCTATCTCGCGGATATGGGTGGGCACGTGCTGGACAGGATCCCCCACATGCTGACGGGCATCGACAGTATCACGAATATTGATTTTACCGGCGGAGATGCCTTCCTTAAAGTCAACAATGAAGACACGATCAGCCTGTTCGATGTGACAAACCGCAAGATGGTCATGCGCTTCAGCAAGGCCTTTGTCGACGAGATTGTCGTGGCGCCGAACGGGAAGGACATCCTGTTAACCTGTAATACGGGGTATACCAACAATGGCAAGTCTTATACTTCCTCGCTGGGCATCCTCACCGACGCGAGCCTGGCTATCAAGGCGAGGTTGTATTGCGGCGGCAGCACCTTGTTCTTCACACCGGCAGGCGACTATATCATTGGTTACGGCGAGACGGGCATTATGCGATGGGCCACCGGCACGCGGCCAGAGGCGGCAGCGTCCATGACCTGTCTGACGACCGATGAGCTGATCTCCAATCATTGTCTGCCGCTTTCGCAATGGAAGAACATCACTGATGCGGACCTGATTGAAAAAGGGGCGCGGGGCTACAAGGACCTGGCGGAAGCGGAAAGGGATCCGGAGCTCAGGGACTTTTATTACCGGCTTTCGATCTTGCTGTTCCATCAATTAGCGGAGGGCCATGCGAGGAATATCCGGAAGGAAAGGGTTCCCTTTTTTTATGACTGGCATAATTGGCTGGACGGCAGAAGGGGATACCGGAATTTCAGTGATCAGTTTGTGCGGCAGCTGACGGGGGTGAAGGTCTTCGACCGGCTGGTCAATTCACCGGATTCTGTCTATCCGCAACAGCTGTATTATGCGGCGAATGCCAATATGCTGTTGGCCAACCTGTACGACAGCATGGGCGTCTATGACAATGACGTCATCGAGCAGATCAATAAAGAGATTGTTTTGCGGCAAAGGGTTTTCGACAAGAACCCCGAGAATACGGATAATATCTATTACTATAAGGAGGCCTTCACCAGGCTGTCGGCTGTGAGCGATACGGTGGGATGGCGGGACCTGATCGACGGGCGGTATTCCGAGCGGCTGGCTGTGTATGCGGCCGAGCAGCGGTTGCTCGCGGAGAAGATAATGATCCTGCCGGATTCCTTTCATTTGAAAACGAAATATGTCAATGCGCTGGCGCAGTTTAGCGCCAGTTTCCTGTATGTGCATGCGGGCCACTACAAGGGTTATGGGCATGCGCTGGACAGCGCGCTGTACTATGCGGATCTCGGGCTGGCGCTCGATCCTGTCGCCTTCGATTCGGCCAGGTTGCTGGTCGTCAAAGCCCGGGCTTATCTGCTGCAGCCGGACGGGCTTGAGCGTTCGATGGCGATCTATCAGCAGGTGCGAAGTCGATATCCCGATTTGACCAGGGAGGCTCTGTTGCGGCAGCTGCAATTCCTGAGAGAGGCGGGTGAACGGCAGACGGCGGCCATGGAGAAGGTGGAGGAATACCTGAAAAAAAATTAACGATATGGAAAGCACGAGGCCTATCAGGATTGGTGTCTCGGGCAAGAGACAGATCTTGCCGGAGGAAGTGAGCAAGATC
>PMUF01000061.1 GCA_003167015.1 Chitinophagaceae bacterium
GCCGGAATTCGTTACTTCCATCCGGGATCTTTTCCCCGGTCAGCTGTTCATCCCCACAGGTGGAGTAGAGATCGATGAGGACAATATCCGCGGCTGGTTCAAGTCAGGGGTCTGTGCGGTTGGTATGGGAAGCAGGCTGATCAGTAAGGAAGTCCTGGCGGGGGAGAAATACGAATTATTGTACGACAGTACGCTGCTGGCACTGCAAATAGCCCGGACTGTCATGAATGAAAACAAGTCCAAATCATGAACTTATCAAAAGACAATCTGCAAGCGATCCGGACGACCGGATTGGTAAAACCCGGTGAAGCCATTTTTTCGCTGCCGGAAAAAGTCCTGCAATTCGGGACCGGCGTGCTGTTGAGGGGACTGCCGGATTATTTTATTGACAAGGCCAACCGGCAGGGGCTTTTTAACGGCAGGATCGTGGTAGTCAAGTCGACCGAATCGGGCGATGCGGGGGCCTTCGACCGGCAGGATGGGCTCTATACCTTGTGCATCCGGGGTATCGAGGAAGGGAAAAAAGTGGAAGAGAACATTATATGTTCGGCGATCAGCCGGGTATTGTCGGCGAGGGATCAGTGGTCCGACATCCTGCAGCTGGCGCACCGGCCTGAGATGCAAATTATTATCAGCAATACGACCGAAGTAGGTATCCAATTGGTGGAAGACGATATCCGCCGCCGGCCGCCGGGCTCTTTTCCCGGCAAGCTTCTCGGATTTTTATACGAGCGTTGGCAGGCCTTTGACGGCAGCCCGGAGAGCGGGATGGTCATCGTACCGACGGAACTGATCGTCGACAACGGGAAGAAGCTGGCGGGCATCGTTAAGGAACTGGCGCAGATCAGTCAGCTGCCGGCTGACTTCATGGTATGGATGGAGCAGCATTGTCGTTTTTGCAGTTCGCTGGTAGACAGGATCGTGCCGGGTAAGCCCGACGCGGCCGCCCTGCAACAATTGCAGCATGATCTGGGTTATACGGATGAGCTGTTGGCGATTTCTGAAGTTTACCGGCTATGGGCTATCGAGGGTGATGAAAAGGTACGTGCGGTGCTGTCCTTTGCCGCGGCAGATCCGGGAGTGGTCATCGAGCCGGACATAGAGATCTACCGGGAGCTGAAGTTGCGGCTGCTGAATGGTACGCATACGCTGAGTTGCGGGCTGGCGGTGCTCGCGGGATTCGGGACGGTGAAAAATGCTATGGACGATCCTGCCTTTGCGGCCTTTGTGGCCGACCTGATGTTGAAGGAGATTGCCCCGGCCATTCCTTATAAACTGCCGATACAGGAGGCGCGGGAATTTGGTTTGCGGGTGCTGGACCGGTTCCGCAATCCGCATATCCAGCATCAGTGGATCAGTATTACGATGCAGTATTCTTCGAAGATGAAAAGCCGGGTTATTCCGGTGCTGCTGGAACACTATAAACATCACGACGAGCCGCCGCCGCATATTGTCCTGGGTTTTGCTGCCTACCTGTTATTTATGCGGGCGGAGAAAAAAGAGGGGTGGGATGATAAGGCGGGGTATTTTGCCGATTTGTGGGCAAAGCACGAGCCTTCCGAAGTGGCGATGGTGGCCATGAGTGACAAGTCGTTATGGGGTGCAGACCTGACGCGGCTGCCGGGGTTTGCGGATGGGGTGCGGGAGCAGTTGGATATATTGATGAATAAAGGTGCAGCGACGGCGCTGGCCAAAGCTTCAACTCAAAAAAGTAGTTTATGAGCAAACAAGCAACTGTATTAAAAGTCCATCCGGCGGATAATGTGCTGGTGGCGCTGACCAACCTGGAGAAAGGCACTGTGGTGGCTTTTGAAGGACAGGAGTATACTATCCGGGAGAACACGAAGGCCAAGCATAAATTTGCCACCGTCGACCTGGCGGCGGGCGATCCGATCACGATGTACGGCGTATTGGTCGGCAAGGCGCAGGTGGCGATCCCGAAGGGTGGGCTGATCAGCACGGCCACTGTCAAACATGCCGCCAATGACTTTACTGTCGGTGAGCGTCATACGGATTGGGTGATGCCCGATGTATCTGCCTTTACAGGGAGGACCTTCAAAGGATATCACCGGGCGGATGGCAGTGTAGGGACGGCCAACTACTGGGTTGTCATTCCGATGGTTTTCTGTGAGAACAGAAATTTAGATGTGTTGCAGCAGGCGCTGGTGACTGACCTGGGATACGGTCGTAACCGGTCCTATCAGCTGCAGTCGCAGCAACTGATCGAGCTGTACAAAACGGGGAAGAGCGTGGAGGAGATACTGAGCACTGACCTGCATGCTAACTACGGTGAGCATGCGAACAAGCGGTTGTTTCCGAATATCGACGGGATCAAATTTTTGACGCATGATGGCGGATGCGGTGGAACGCGGCAGGATGCGCAGGCATTGTGTGGTTTACTGGCAGGGTATATCACGCATCCGAATGTGGCGGGAGCGACCGTGCTGAGCCTGGGGTGTCAGAATGCACAGGTGAGTATCCTCGAGGAGGAGATCCGGCGCCGGACGTCTGAATTTTCGAAGCCGCTGTATATCCTGGAACAGCAGAAGGTAGGGACGGAGTCCGACTTTTTGTCGCTGGCGATCAAGCAGACTTTCGCCGGGCTGATACTGGCGAATCAGCAGGAGAGGCAACCGTCGCCACTGAGTAAGCTGTGTATTGGACTGGAATGCGGCGGCTCGGATGGTTTCTCGGGGATTTCGGCCAATCCTGCGATCGGCTATACGTCCGACCTGCTGGTGGCGTTAGGGGGCTCGGTGATCTTATCGGAATTTCCGGAGCTGTGCGGTGTGGAGCAGAACCTGAGTGACCGGTGTATGGATGTTCCGACGGCGGAACGATTTTCTACTTTGATGCGAACGTATAATGCGCGGGCCCAGGCGGTGGGTTCGGGGTTCGATATGAATCCTTCGCCGGGCAATATCCGTGACGGGTTGATCACCGATGCCATCAAGTCGGCGGGGGCTGCCAAGAAGGGTGGTACTTCGCCGGTCACGGCGGTGCTCGATTATCCGGAGAAGGTGACCCGGCCGGGATTGAACCTGCTGTGCACACCGGGGAATGACGTAGAGTCTACGACGGCGGAGGTGGCTGCGGGGGCGAATATCGTTCTGTTTACGACGGGGCTGGGGACGCCGACGGGGAATCCTGTGGCGCCGGTGGTAAAGATCGCGAGCAATAGTGCCCTGTTCGAGCGGATGCGAGATATTATCGATATCAATACCGGTACGATCATCGAGGGGAAGGAGACGATCCGGCAGGCGGGTGAGCGGATATTGGACTATGTGATTGGGGTGGCCAGCGGGGAGACGGAGATTGCCGCGGTGCGGCATGTGCAGGATGATTTTATTCCATGGAAGAGGGGGGTGTCGTTGTAGTGGCTGGCGGCGCGCACCGCATAGCGCCGCCCCGCCGCGCACCTACCCGAGCGTAGCGAAGGGTACGAACGAGACAGACCGTGGCGAAGCAGGTCTGGCGAAGTGCTTAGCGGCGGCCCCCGATTTTTTTCCGCGAACATGTCTTTTTTATTTTTTTTTGGATTTTACTAGTTAAATCCAACGTGGAGTTATCCACATTTCCTCTCTCATGGATAAGCGACGGGGGGTCTTTAGGGGGTAGCTTCGCGGAAGAAGAATTGGATTTTACTACTTAAATCCAATTTTTTATTTTTATGCTGTCTCCGGCATTTACGCTGGCGGATAAAAAAAGTGAGTATGGAACCGGTGATGACGAGATTTAGAGCAATGGACACCCTATTTGCGAACTCCCTCTATTTTGCAAGCAGCCTTCTTACACGGCAAGTGGATAAACTGGCGACGGAAGCCTGGAAGCCTTCGGGTCTGCCGCCGGCCCAGGGCTATTTGCTGCTGCATACCCTGAAGGATCGGCTTTCATTTCCTTACTTTATATCCAGGCGGCTTCTTTTAAGCCCGGCTGCTATCACGCGCTTAGTGGATAAACTGGAAAAAAAAGAGTTGGTTTTTCGATATACTGAAAAGCACTGGACGTTTATCCAACCGACACAAAAGGCCCGGGACCTGGAACCCACATTAATACAATGTGAGCGGGCTTTGAACGACCGATGCGATGCCTTATTGGGAGCGGATGCCGGCGACCTGACGGTTTTGATGAACCGGGCGACGGATAAATTATATGAGGCGACGGAAAAGCGATAGACGATTGCTATCTTCACACTGCTAATTTTTATCTCCTTGACTTATAAACGCTTGTCATTTGTCATGTTGCTGGTCGCCGGTGTGGTGATACTACTGTCCCGGTGTATGCAGCCGGGGGCGGCTCAGCATGCCGATCCGCGGGGAGCCGGGTATGCGGGGATGGCTGCCTGCCTGGATTGTCATAAGGGGATCGGCAATACTTATGTGCATGCGGCGCATGCGCTGACGTCGCGGGTAGCGGATATTCATACGGTGGCCGGACCGTTCGGGGGGGAGAGCCCGTTCGAGGGAACGGGCGATATTAGAAGCGATAGCTCCGTGCGGAAGGTTGGAGGAGTCCCGGGCGGAGCGGGCGCGGCGGACAACGAATTCATTTATGATGCGGGCCATAAGGTGATCATGGAGGAGCGGGACAGCGGTCTTTTCCAGGTCGCGGTGACAGCGCGGGGGCGGGAAGCTCATCGATTCGATATTGCGGTCGGCTCGGGGCGCAAGGCGCAGACCTATCTGTACTGGAAGGGAGATGGCGTTTTTCAGTTACCTGTCTCGTATTTCCTTACCGAGCACAGCTGGGCTAACAGCCCCTATTACCCGCCGGACAGTATTTGGTTTGGCCGGGCGGTAGGGGTAGGGTGTTTTGAATGTCACAGCTCGTATATCGGGACCAGGGCGATGCTGCATAAGAATTTTTTCGAGGGTACACCGCAGTACGACCGGGCGACGCTGATCTATGGGATCGACTGCGAGCGATGTCATGGTCCCGGCGCCTTACATGTGGCGTGGCAGCGGGAGCATCCGGAAGACACGGCGGCAAGATATATGGCCAAATTTGCGGGACTGACCCGGCAACAAAGGCTGGATGTATGCGCGGTATGTCATTCCGGCGCTCATACAGGTCAACTGCGTTCCGTCTTTCATTTCAAGCCGGGGGATACGCTGGCCAATTATTATTTCGCCGATCCGAGATCGGCTAAAGCGCCGGAAAATACGGATGTGCATGGAAATCAATATGAGTTGCTGACAGCCAGCCAATGTTATCTGCGGTCGAAAACGCTGGAATGCGGGAGTTGTCATGATGTGCATGTCCGGGAGAGGGAGAATCTGACGGTGTTTGCGGCGCGGTGTATGAATTGCCATGTGGCGGGGGGCGGGGCTGTGGCGGCAGGTCATGCGGGGGATAGGGTTGCGGGGGTGAAGGTCGATCGATCATTCCTCATTAATAATTGCATCGATTGTCATATGCCGGCGCGGGCTTCCGTGAGGATCACGATGTTAACGCAAACGCAAAAAGATCCCATTGCCGATCTGGTGAGGAGCCATTACATCACTGTTTATCCCGAGGAGACGAAAAAGAAGCTGGCGGCTCTGAAATCCCATTGAAATCGTCGCGGTAAGAGGTCTTGCCATTAGAGAGATAGACATAATCGACGGACCCTGTACCCTGGAAGGCGAAATCGATACCTACGATTTTGGTTCGGATGATGTGGCGGGGAATCGTATAGGCCAGCTGGTTGTTGATGAGGATCTTTGCCTGCCCGCTGTCCGATTCTATGCGGAGTTTTACATCGTTCTTGAAATCGACGCCGAAGGCGGACAGGTCTTCTCTTTTACCCGACGTATAGAAATAAGTGAAATAGAGATCAACATTGGAGATGCAGCCTTTTGCACATAGGGGCACCCAGATAGCGGAGCCTTCGCAGAGCAGGTAGACACGGGTGGTCTGGCAGGCTGCCGAGCCTTCGGCATAGTCATTCCTGAGGGAAGTCTCAAAAACGAAATGGTCGGTATAGATCTCACCGAAGTCCCCCACATTGGCAAACAGTACAGTAGGCACCGAAGGCTGCAAGGGAATATTTTTTCCACGGATCTGATCGAGCGACAGGCTGATCCGGCCGTCATGGATGGCTTCTTCCTTTTTGAAGTAGACGGGTACGGGGTCTTGTTCGACGAGCGGCAGCCAGCCGTTGGATTTGATGAGCAGGCTATGCGTTTTGACGACCCTGCCGTGTACCTGGAGGGTAGCGTGGTAAAATTCCGGATAATAGTAGACGGAGGTATACTGGTGATCGTTCTTCGAGACTTTTACCCGGCGGGAGGTATCCCAGGATTGCTGGATGATGACCGAGTCGTCCGGTGAGCGGGAGGCGTCGTAGTCGAAGACGACCGAGTTGGGCAGGCCGGAGGAAACGACTTTTTTGCTGCTGAATTTATAGTCGCCGGGTTGCGGGGCGGGTTTTTGGCC
>PMUF01000639.1 GCA_003167015.1 Chitinophagaceae bacterium
GAAAATTAGTCCCCGGATATCATTCGCCAAAAAATCATTTTTATGCAGGTACCTACCATGGCCGAACTGACAGCAAAAGGAGAAAGCCTCGACATCCTGTTTTGGGTCGGCTGCGCCGGCAGCTTTGACCAGCGGGCGCAAAGGATCACCGTGGCCTTTGCCACTATCCTTGACAAGGTCGGTATCCGGTATGCCATCCTCGGCAAAGAAGAGACATGCACCGGAGATCCTGTCCGGCGCGCCGGCAACGAATTCCTTTTCCAAATGATGGCCTATCAGAATATTCAATTGCTGAATAATTACGGTATTAAAAAGATAGTCACTACCTGCCCCCATTGCTTCAATGTCTTCCGCAACGAATATCCCGCGCTGGGCGGACAATATGAGGTCATCCATCATACGTTACTGCTGCAGCAACTGCTCGACGAAGGCAGGATCCGGCTGAAGGAAGGAGGTCCTTTTAAAGGTAAACGCATAACATACCACGACAGTTGCTACCTGGGGCGCGCCAATCACATTTATGAGGCGCCGCGCAAGGTACTCGAAGCATTGGATGCGGAACTGGTAGAGATGCGGCGGTGTCGCAGCAAGGGATTATGCTGCGGGGCCGGCGGAGCCCAAATGTTCAAAGAAGAGGAAAAGGGATTGACGCGGGTAAATTTCGAACGCAGTGAGGAAGCCCTGTCCACGGGCGCCGGGGTGATCGCAGCCGCCTGCCCCTTCTGCAATACCATGCTGACGGATGGCGTCAAGCACGAAGAAAAGGAAGAGACGGTGAAGGTGCTGGATGTTGCAGAATTGATTGCGGCTTCCATTGCTTAACTTTACGGCATGAATACCTCACATACCGAATTGCTGCCGGCGGATTTTGCCGGGAATTCCAGGGTCTGGATCTACCAGGCACATCGCCTGTTCACGCTGCAGGAAGCCCTGACCATCGAAGGATTGCTGGAAAGCTTTGTCAGCAGCTGGAACTCGCATGGCACCCCGGTGAAAGGATATGGCAACCTCTTTTACGGACAATTTATCGTCCTGATCGCCGATGAGACCGCCTCGGGCGTCAGCGGTTGCAGTACCGACAGTTCTGTCCGGCTGATTAAACAGATCGAACAACAGACAGGGGTACAGCTGTTCGACCGGCTGAACCTGGCCTTTTATGTCCGGCAGAAAGTGGAACTGGTTCCCCTGGCGCAGCTGCCTTATGCGCTGGACAATGGCCTCATCCAACCCGATACCTTATATTTCGACAACACCGTTCAAACTAAACAAGAATTGGAGACAAAATGGCTAACTCCTATGAAAGATACATGGTTAGGACAAAGATATTTGAAGATAAAAGCATAAATATTTTTCCCGGAGCCCTGGCTGGGACTCTGCCGGGGAAACACGGGATGCCGGCAAAAAGGAATTGAATTTATTTTAGGAAAAGATCGTAAGCCCTTACATTTGCCGTCCGAACATCAGAAGCCACCTGCGGTGGCGCACAATCTGCGGAAGTAGCTCAGTTGGTAGAGCGACAGCTTCCCAAGCTGTAGGTCGCGGGTTCGAACCTCGTCTTCCGCTCAGGATTAGCAAGGGTTTCAGCGCAGAGCTGGAATCCTTGCTTTTTTATTTGCACCAATAGAATCCTGGCCCCGACTGCAGGTCATTGCACGTTTAGTGAAATTTTACTTTATGTTTCCGAAATAATGAAATTTTAGTCATTATTTCATTATTTTTGCAATAATGAAACCTAGTTTGAACTTCATACTAATGGCAGATGTCATCGGAAGCCGGAAATCTGACCAAAATGAATTAATACAGGAATTCCGAAAGGTGACCGATAACACCAATGCCTCCTGTCATCGCCACTTTCTATCCCCAATCACCATTACATTGGGAGATGAATTTCAAGCTGTAGCTAAAAACCTCTTGTCGGCAATCACCATTATCCTGAATCTTGAAGAAAACATAATTGCATTGAATGGGGAATTCCATCTCCGATATGTTCTCCTGGAAGGTAAAATTGAAACACCGATCAATCCGGCTATTGCTTATGGGATGTTAGGAAGCGGTCTTACCAAAGCAAGGGAAACCCTGACCGGGATGAAAAAAAATAAATCGAGATTTCATGTCATTCTGCAAGACAAGGCTCTTGAAAATGCACTGCAAAATGCTTTCATTGCTCTTCAGGGAATCATCGATGACTGGAGACCAGATAAGGATTATTATATTGTAGCAAAATTCCTTCAAAACAGGGATTACAAAGAAGTGGCGCTTGAGTTAAATAAAGAACGTTCATTAATATGGAAGAGGGAAAAAGGTCTAAAGCTTGAAGAATTCTTTGCACTTAAGAAAGTAATAAATTATCTTGGAGATAATAAAGATGTCTAAGCTATTGCGCTTGTCAATGACCTTACAAGCGCACTTACATTTTTCAGTGCCTTAAAACTGGCCACAAGACTTAAACATGAAGAGGCGGCCGGAGATCACAATAAATTCAACGATTACTACCTGATTGGCAACTTAGCGTCTGTTACGGTTGCCATATTCTATATGTACATTTTCAAGAACTTCGATCACATCCCGATATTTTACAAATTAAGTCACTAAACGTAAGATCGGCCTGCCGGAACCAGTTTGCACCTTTGCGCTGCCAACTTGTCACATTCAATTCCTTTTCTACTTATCTTTGCCCTCTAAATATCGAATCAACAATGCTTGAATCGTTGGGGACATCGGCACATGATGAGAGAAGGCAGGGAGAATCTTATGCCCCATTGGCNNTATTGAGTCCTATGGTTGCGCGATGAACTTTTCGGACAGTGAAATCGTGGCATCCATCCTGAACGATAACGGATTCGGCGCCACCCGCAACTATGAAGAGGCGGACCTGGTGCTGTTAAATACCTGTTCCATCCGGGAAAAAGCGGAACAGACGGTTCGCAGCCGGCTGCATATCTTTCGCCAGGTGAAACGGAGCAGGCCCGGAATGCTGATCGGTGTACTGGGCTGCATGGCCGAACGGCTGAAGGAAAAATTCCTGCAGGAAGAACGGCTGGTGGACATGGTAGTAGGCCCCGACGCCTACCGCAGCCTGCCAGGACTGATCGAAGAGGCCGGGACCGGCCAGAAGGCAGTCAATGTGCTGCTGAGCCGCGAGGAGACCTATGCCGACATTTCCCCCGTGAGGCTGGACAGTAACGGCGTGGCGGCTTTCGTCAGCATCATGCGCGGCTGCAACAATATGTGTTCAT
>PMUF01000089.1 GCA_003167015.1 Chitinophagaceae bacterium
CCAGCGGCGTAGCGGCCAAATCCGCCTCAGAAGGATGGGTCGCCCGGCTGCAGTACAATTACGCGGGAAAATATTTCCTGGAAGGAAGTTTCCGTGACGACGGTTCCTACCTGTTCCCGCCCAACAAGCGCTTCGGCCAGTTCTACGGGGTGTCCGGCGGTTGGATAGCGAGCGATGAGAACTTTTTCAGACCGCTGAAGGACAGGCATATCCTGGATTATCTCAAGGTGCGGGGTTCCTACGGGCTGGTAGGAAATACCAACGGAATATCGCCTTTTGAATACCTGGCCACCTATACTACCAATGCGAATGCTTACGTGGTCAACGGCACGCCGGAACTCGGGCTCCAGGGGAATAACCAGCTGCCCAGCAACTCCTTTACCTGGTATTCCAACTACAGCAACAATATCGGCGTGGACTTCGCAACGCTTGAAAACCGGCTCAGCGGATCATTCGACCGCTTTTATTACCTGACGAAAGGATTTGTTGTCAGCGATACGGCCTATGCTCAAACCCTGGGCGCCTCCCTGCCTTATGTCAACTCCAATGCCTCTCAGCGCACCGCGGGCATCGAATTCGGCCTGAACTGGGACGACAAGGCCGGCGCCTTTAAATATCATGTTGGCGTCACTTATTCGAATTATCAAACCCTATACCCCATTTATCCCGGAGAGTCCGCCACGGCTATGGAAAATCCATACACCAGGCAGTCAGGCAAGGCGGACGGCTATTATAATTTCAATAACGGGCCCAACCAGCCCAGTACAGGATTCAACAACGGTCCGGGCTATATCGCTATCGGGTTGTATCCTTCCAACAATTCCGTGCTGAACGGCGCGCTGCTATCCGGCAGTTCGAACGTGGCAGGGGGTGATATCAGGTACAAGGACGTCAACGGGGACGGGCAGGTCAACGGCAACGACCAGCGCCTGGTGGGCGCCAATAACTTCGCCCATACCAATTACGGCCTGAACTTCGCCCTGGAATACAAAGGCTGGAGCCTGGACGGCGCCTTCATGGGAACGGGCAACAGGGATATAGAACTCGGCAGCGTGGCGATGGGTGAGCAAAATATGTTGCAATACCCGTATCAGTATAATTACTGGACTCCTTCCAACCCCGGCGCTTATTTCCCCAGGGAACTCCCCAACCAGGGCTATAACGGCAACAACAATACCGTCAACAGCACGTATTGGCTGGTCAATGCCCGGTATTTTCGCCTGAAGTCGTTGAACCTGTCCTACGACCTGAAACACGTGGGAGTTTTAAAGCGGTTCCGTTATATCGACAGGATGAAGGTATTCGTTACCGGCCGGAACCTGTTCACGATATCCAATACCCTGAAGTATTACATCGATCCGGAAAGTAATCCGAACAATTGGGGATATGGCGTGCAGCGCACATTCGCCGTGGGGTGCAACCTTGGATTTTAGTGCCCGGCGGATGCCCGGCGTCATCAAAAAAACAAAACAAATGAAAAAGAATCTCTTACTCATAGCCATGGCGGCAGGCTTATTCTCCTGCCTGTCCTGCAAAAAGATCCTGAATGTCCCCGACCTTTCAGCCATCAGCGGCTCCCAGGTCTGGGGTAATACAAACACCGCCTATGATTTTGTGTACCAAACTTATAGTGACGTATTAGGGTACCAGTGGACGGGCGGCACGGGCAACCCGACCCAGCAGCTCGCCGAGGATGCCTATACGGTCGACAACCTGACCTATGCCAACATATACGGTCAGAATTATACCGAGAATATTTTCAGCGGCACCCTCAACAACAACGACGATGCGGACGAGGGTTATAATGATTTTCGCCGGATCCTCGAGTGCAACCAGATCATCGACAATGTCGCTGCTTCCAGCGGGATCTCCGCATCGGACAAGGTGGAGTTGATCGCGCATGGGTATTTTTTGCGCGGGATCACGAATTATTATGAGGCCAGGGCGTTCGGAAAAATCGTGTGGATCGATACCGTCCTGACCCAGAATGAGCAGCTTCGGCTGCCCACCGTATCGAGTCCGGCCCAGTCCTGGCATTATGTGATCCAGGACCTGGAAGCCGCCGCCGCCGGCCTCCCCACTACCCCGACTCCGGGCCTGGCCAATAAATATGTGGCGGAGGCCTTCCTGAGCGAAGCCTGCCTGGAAGCCGAGGCCTATTCCAACTACCCCAATGGCCCTTCTTTTAGCCCGGGGGATACCCTGCTGCAACGGGCCATCAGCAGCGCCCAGGATGTCATCGCCAACGGGGGATACGCGATGGATGCCAACTACGGGGAAATGTTCAACGGGGGCAATCCGAACGCCTCCGAGATCATTTTCAGCGAATATTTCAATTCCGTCACCGAAACTATGCTTAGCACACCCATGCAATGGGAGGTGGTCAACCTCACCAACGGCTATATTCAAAAATATGGAGGCAGTCCCATGTTGAACAACCCCGGCATCTTCCAGGCCTGGAATACCTCGGGGCCTACGCAGAACCTGGCCGAGGATTACCTGGTCGTCGACCAGAACAATCCTTCCCAGGCATTGCCCTGGGATTCCACCTCTCAATTCAAAACGGCGGTTAGCGAGTCTACCCGGCCGAGCCTGACCGATATTCCGCACAATGCGGGAGAGACTGATGTGCAGTACGGCATCGTCAATCCGGCGAGCGGTCAGACGGTCTGGACCTTATCCAACGTCGGGAGGGACGCCCGCTGGGCGGCTTCCATCATCAGCGATTCGACGCACTTCCAGGGAGAAACCCTGACGACCTGCATTTTGGGAAATGCCACCCGGTGGATGAACATCTTCGGGATTACGGGGGACAACAGCCTGTCGAACCTTTATTGGAGCAAGGGCGTGTGGACCGTCAGTCCCAACTACTTCTACACGACCCCGACGAACTATGCCTTTGTGATCATGCGGCTGGGCCGGGTGTACCTGAACCTCGCGGAGGCTTACCTGCTGGAGGGAGACCTTGGTGATGCCGTCGCCGCATTGAATCAGACCCGGACGATCCATGGCAACCTGCCTCCATCCACGGCCTCGGACCTGGCTACCGCCTGGACGGATTACAAAAGGGAAAGGAGGGTGGACCTGACGACGGAGGGGGATTATTACTGGAGCCTGCTGCGCTGGGGACTCTACGGCGGCGCCGCCAACCACGGGAACCCACAGGTGGGAGATATTCCTGAACTGGATCAGGCTCCCCTGGTGATGGATATCAGTAAGGACAGGATGAAGTTCAACGTCGTCACCGGATCCTTTTACGCGCTGAACAATGTCCGGAAATTCGATTATCCGCGGAGGTACCTGTTCCCCATCGCTTATACCCAATACATCCTTCCCAACCCAAATATCGTTCAGAACCCCGGTTGGTAAGGTTAACATAACGATCAATCAATAAAAACGATTTGGTATGAACACGAATATTCGCACAAGAAAAAAAATAAAGCCAGGCATGCTGGTCCTGTCCGGAGTAGCCATCCTCTTGTTTTCGTCCTGCCTGAAAAGCAATTTACCGGCCTACCCCGCGTATGGGTCGGACTATATCAATGAAGTGTACTTTCAATACCGGTGGCTGGATTCCAATGTCGTTTCGAACGGACAACCGGTGGTGGCCGTCGAAAACCTCTCCGTAACGCAGCAGATCGATACTGCAACGGGCACCATTACCTGCCAGGTGACGGTACCGCCGGTCAACGGCGACTTCGATGCCTACCAGCGGAGCCTGGTCTCGCTGGATTCCATCTGGGTGTATGTGGATATCTCCTCAGGGGCAACCGTCACTCCAGTAGGGAGCGCTCCGGTGTTTGCCTACCAGGGGAACTATTCCATTCCGCAACAATATCGGGTTACCGCG
The DNA here is from genome assembly GCA_003167015.1 of Chitinophagaceae bacterium. Classification (GTDB taxonomy): domain Bacteria; phylum Bacteroidota; class Bacteroidia; order Chitinophagales; family Chitinophagaceae; genus Puia. The sequence continues at coordinate 3,851 of PMUF01000089.1, forward strand.
GCTAACCCGGACAGCAGCAGGGTATGGACCATAAAGGTAACCTCTTTCCTTAAGCCGTAAGTACTGTCTGCAGGTTGGATTTTCATATTTGGACAAACCATCCCCTATTCCGGTCACTCCAAACCATGGGAAACCATGGGATGACAGCCTGGGTAATCACCAGGCTGTCATCCGGATAGGGGCGGCAGGAGACGCGCGCTGTTAATAAAGATTCGAATGGGAAAAATATTTATCAGATCGATCGCTGCGAAATTCTCAGCTATTGTACTCCTGACCATGCCTTTTTACCGGTGTTTTGCGCAGGATTCATTATATGAAATTGATTTAGCCCGCCAGGTACCGCAAAAAACAGCCCAACTGGATTTTTCCTGTACCGATCCGGAGGGAGCAACATTGAGCGTGAATAATCGATATTTCGAGCGTGACGGAAAGCCCTGGTTCCCATTAATGGGAGAGTTTCATTATTCGCGGTATCCGCAGCAATATTGGGAAGAAGAAATTGTAAAGATGAAAAGCGCCGGTCTGTCAATAATTTCTACCTACATCTTCTGGGACGTGCATGAGAATCCAAGAAACCAGTGGAATTGGCAGGGAACGTTCGATCTTCGGCATTTTATTGAATTATGTGAAAAACATGAAATGTACGTATGGATAAGAATAGGTCCCTATGATAATGCGGAACTATTGTACGGAGGCTTGCCAAAATGGATTGCCGGCTTGAAGGGAAAGCGGAGCAATGACTCAACTTATCTGGAGGAATCATTGAAATTATACAGACAGATCGGGAAACAAACCAAAGGCTTGTATTTTAAAGATGGCGGCCCGATTATCGGCGCTCAGTTGGAAAATGAGTATGATATTAATAACAGGGATCATATCGGAACTTTAAAGCAGATGGCGCTTAAAAGCGGGATAACCCCGGTGTTCTTTTCCGTAACGGCAAATACAGTATTTCGTGATGACAAATTTAAAGCGATTCCCTTACAGGGTGCATACCCCTATCGGGGATGGGAAAAAGCCGGTGGCAGCGCTTCAAAAGATTTTCTTTATGGGAATGACCAGTGGATATTGACAGATGCGAATGGGAAAGTTTATTACGATGTAAATAAATATCCCAAGGGTCTATGTGAGCAGGGATGCGGAGGGCAGATAACCTATGCCAATCGTTTTGTCGTAGATCCCGGCATAGTGGAAGCTCATTTGCAAAACCAAATCGGAAGGGGCATGAATATGGTGGGGTATTACATGTTTCAGGGAGGGACGCAATTGCCGGAATTCAAAAGCCCTGATTGCCCTGTCTCATATGACTTTCAGGCGCCTATAAATGAATTTGGCTTTGTTCAGCCGTCTTATAGATATTTGAAGATACTGCACAATTTTTTGCGCGATTTTGGGAGCGATCTTGCCGCTATGAATGTGGTTGAGCCTCTAAACCCCGTTCGTGATGAGTATGATACAACAAATCTTCGTTATGTGGTAAGAACTTCAGGAAACAGCGGGTTTGTTTTCCTATGCAATACACAGATAAGGGTGCATATGCAGGATAAAGTTTTCCGGATGCGCTTAAAATTAGCAAATGAAACAATTGAATTTCCAAGGGCGCCACTTCACTTTACCGGAGGAACTACCGCCATACTCCCTTTTAATTTATTGCTTAATGGCGCTTTGCTGAAATATGCGACAGTACAACCTGTTAGCCGGTTTTCCTGGAATAATAAACAAATATTGTTTTTAATGGAGGTGAAAGGTATGAATATGGAATTGGCCTTTGACGAAAAGACCATTACCAGTATAAAGGCAGAAGGATGGGAAATGGAGAAATCCGATGGTAAAATTTATCTTACTCCGAGGGGCGGGCGGGAGATATTGATTACATCATCGACCGGCCAGTCGTCTGTGATTATTTTGTTAAGCCGCGAACAGGCGGAAAATAGTTGGCGGACGACAATAAATAAACAGGAAGTAATGGTTATTTCAAAGGCCGACCTGATGTTTGAAAAAAATGCTATTGAATGCAGGCAGTTTGGTAGCCCGTTCTTTTCTTTGGACATGTATCCTTCGATAACGGCGGTTTCAGAAAATAAATTTACAAAAGCTGTCCCGGCATCAATATTTAAACGGTATGAATTTCGCGTACCTGCGGTATCGCTAAACCTGGATTCCGAAAGGATCGCGCCGGACAGCCTATCAATTGTCAAGCCTGCCCGTTTGCCGGCCTCGTTAAGCGACATCCGGCTGCAGATCGATTATCTTGGCGGCAGCGCAGAGATACTGGCAAACAATCAAATCCTGACAGATAACCTTTTTAATGGTTCCACGTGGTCAGTGGGATTGAACAGGTATATATCGGACGACACCATAAAGAAAATCGAATGCAGGGTTTTGCCATGGCAAAATTATATTACCGGTGTTCCGGATATATTGGTAAAGAAAATAAAAGAAAGCCCTCCTCAAATAATAAATATAAAAGTTGTTCCGCAGTATAGAATTTGTGTTGGCCTGGGGGCGCTTTTAAGGGCATCGATCTAAACAGCGAAATTTTAAAGGATAATGCGGAAGAATCTTTTAGTAAAGAGGCCGGGATTTCTATCGGGAAATTTATATAGGCTGATATTGATCCTTGTATGGGCAAGTGTTGCAGACTTCAGCAGTGCCCAGATTATACACAGCGTTTCCCTGGATGCATTGGATATCAGCAAAATTTACCAGGGTATCGACCGGCCCAGGGATGTAGGACAGCGGGCCGGGATCTCCATACGGGGGACAGGATTCCGGCAAGGCGTGCATACGCGGACGGATAGCAGGCTCTGCCTGGATCTGGATGGCCAGGTGCGTTCTTTCTCCGCTATGGTAGGTGTGGACGACCGATCGGCGGGGCGACGTGGCGGAGCAGGAGCGGCCGGCGGCGGAGTGGGGGCTACGGATGGCGTGCAATTTTTCGTCATCGGCGATGGCGCGATCCTCTGGCAAAGCGGGATCATGACCGCATCGGATTCAGCCAGGCGCTGCCAGGTCCGTATCGACGGTGTAAAAAGCCTGCTGCTGGAAATTTCCGGAGGCAATGGTCATGTACACGTAGACTGGGCGGATGCGCAGTTTTCGTACCGTGGCGCCCGGCCCAGAACAGCCTGGTCACCGGAAGACCTGGCCACGAACAGGCATGTTCCCCAGCCTCCTGAGCCCCGCATCAATGGTGCATTGGCAGTCGGCATCCGGCCGGGTACGCCGTTGATCTACCCGGTGGCCGTTACCGGCCGACGGCCACTAAGCATTACGGTGGAAGGATTGCCCGAAGGATTGCATTTTGACCGGGAAACCGGTATCATCAAAGGGATTCCGAAAAACAGAGGGGATTATAAAGTTAGATTGGAAGCAAGGAACAACGCAGGGACCTCCACACGCATCCTGAGGATTGCCGTAGGGGATACCCTGGCGTTGACTCCCCCCATGGGCTTTCTCTCCTGGAATGTGACGGAGGGGTCGATCAGCGCCACCGTACTGGAGGAAATGGCTGATGCCTTTGTGAAGTATGGATTAAGGGATGTCGGTTATCAATACATCACAATGGACGATTGCTGGGCCGGCGGAAGGGACAAGGAAGGCAATATTTTTCCGGATACCGTCAGGTTCCCCGACGGTATGAAGCCCGTCAGCGATTATGTCCATGAAAAGGGCTTCAGGTTGGGTATCTATTCCAGTCCGGGCGCCGTGACCTGCGCAGGATATCCCGGGACGCTGGACCATGAAGCGCAGGATGCACATACCTGGGCATCCTGGGGCGTCGACTACCTGAAATATGATCTGTGCTACACGCCAAAGGAAAGAGCAAAGGACCTTTATGTTCAAATGGGCCGGTTGCTGGAAAAGTCGGGCCGTTCGATGACATATGCGCTGGGCGCAGGATACGAAGGCCCCGGATGGGGCGGGGAGGCCCGCGCGCAGGTATGGAGGACCGGGGTAGATATCAGGGACCAGTGGCATATGGACCAGAAATGTGGTATTATCGACTGTTTTGACGATCAGGCGTCATTCGCGCGCTATCGCCACCCCGGCGCCTGGAATGACCCCGATATGCTGCTGGCCGGCATTTACGGGAAGGGCGCTTCTGCGAATGACCTGGGCGCCAAAGGATGCAATGACACGGAATACCAGAGCCAGATGAGTTTATGGTCGCTGCTCAGCGCACCCCTCTTCGTATCCGCTGACGTCCGTCATATCCGGCCGTCGGCCTTGAAGATACTGACCAATCCGGAAGTCATCGACGTGGACCAGGATATACTGGGAAATACGCCGGTCCGGCATGGCCCCGCGGGAGACCTGGAAATCTGGGTCAAACAGATGGCGGACGGTTCCAAAACGATCGGCCTCCTTAACCGGGGGGATTCCACGGCCGTGATGACCGTCCATTGGGCGGATATAGGGTTGACCGGGAAACAGAAAGCCCGCGATCTGTGGTTGAGAAAGGACATAGGATGGCTGGCTGACGGCTATTCGGCCACGGTCGCCGGTCATGGGGTCGTGTTGATCAGGGTGTATCCGGAGAGCACGGAGCGGCCGGTAGTGCGCCGCCGCCTGAACTTTGACGATGGCTGGAAATTTCACCTCGGCAATGCCCGTGATCCGGCGCAGGATTTCGACTATGGCCTGGCCAATATCTTTTCCAAATCGGGTGATGCGGGAAAAACCTGCGCTTCGCCCGGTTTCAACGACAGCACCTGGCCGTCCGTCCGGCTGCCCCACGACTGGGTGGTGGAGCTTCCCTTTGTGGACAAGCCGGATAATGATCTGGAGGCGCATGGGTTCAAGCCTGTAGGACCCCTGTTCCCCGAGAACAGCATCGGGTGGTACCGTAAAACGTTTACTCCGGACCGGGCGGATTCGGGCAGGCGTTTTGTCATCGGCTTCGACGGCATTTATAGGGACAGCAAGGTTTGGATCAACGGCTATTACCTGGGCAGTAACCTGAGCGGGTACATGGGGGTATCCTTTGACATCACCGACTTTCTGCATTTCAATGAAAAGAATGTGATCGTCGTAAGGGCCGATGCCAGCCAGTATGAGGGATGGTTCTATGAGGGAGCGGGCATTTACCGGCATGCATGGCTGAACATTTATAGCAACCTGCATATAGAGCCGGAGGGCGGGATCTTCGTGCATACCGAGGCTTCCGCCGCGGGAGCGTGGGCACATATCGATGCGACCCTGGACAACAAGGGTCTCCGGCCAGCTCGCGTGATGGTGTATAGTTACCTGACGGACCGCGAAGGAAACATCCTCGCAAAGGCAAAACCAATACCGGTGGAGGTTTCCGTGGACGGAAAGCAAACGACCCGACAGACCATTTCCCTTCCCCATCCGCGCTGGTGGAATCCCGATGACCCCTATCTCTACCGGGCGGTGGTACTGTTGAAGTCTGGCGGGGCGGTGATCGACAGTGTGAAGATTTTATTCGGTGTCCGTACCATTTCCATGAGTCCGGACAAGGGTCTGTTCCTTAACGGCCGGCCCCTGAAGATACAAGGCGTTTGCTGTCACCAGGACCATGCCGGTGTGGGCGCCGCTTTACCGGACTATCTGCAATATTATCGCACCCGGCTGTTGAAGGAGGCAGGCGTGAATGCCTACCGGACGGGCGCCAACCCGCCGACGCCGGAAGAGCTGGATGCCTGCGACAGCCTCGGCCTGCTGGTGCTGGATGAAACGCGCCTCCTGAACAGCGGCGCTGAGTATGAAGATGAATTCAGGAAACTGATATTGCGGGACCGGAACCACGCTTCGGTGTTCATGTGGTCTCTGGGGAATGAAGAATTTATGGAGCAGACAACGGATATCGGCAAAAGGATCGCGCAGAACCAGGTGCTGCTGGCCGCGCAATTGGATCCGACCAGGCTTTGCACGGCGGCCGTCAGTTCCGGAAGCATCTACCACGGGGTGAATGAGGTCCTGCCCGTGCGCGGGTCCAACTATAACCTTGGCGAACTGGACAAGTACCACCGGGAGCATCCCGGTCAACCCTTTATCGGCACGGAAGTGGGCAGCACGGTGACGAGCAGGGGAATGTATGCCGCGGACAAGGAGCGGGGATATGTTCCCGACTACGACAGCGCCTATCCTTCCTGGGCCTCTACCGCTGAAAAATGGTGGACGATGGCTGCTGAAAGACCCTGGTTGATGGGCGGTTTCGTATGGTCGGGATTCGATTACAGGGGCGAGCCCACGCCCTATAGCTGGCCCGATATCAACTCTCATTTCGGGATCATGGATATGTGCGGGTTTCCCAAGAACATCTATTACTACTACCAGTCCTGGTGGACGGACAAGGACGTATTGCATATTGCGCCGCACTGGAACTGGAAGGGTAAGGAAGGGCAGCCCGTGGTCGTATGGGTCAATACCAATGCGGATAATGTCGAGTTGTTCCTGAACGGCAGGAGCCTGGGCAAAAAGAATATGCCCCGCAATGGCCACCTGGAATGGGTCGTCGACTACGCTCCCGGCAAGCTGGAGGCCATTGCTTTCAAGAAGGGCCGGGAACTCAGGGCGTCCGTGCAGACAACGGGGCGGCCGGTGTCCATCGTGCTGAGGGCCGAGGGAGTTGACGCGGCTGTCGTCAACGTCAGCGTCGTGGACAAGGATGGTCTGGAGGTGCCGGATGCCGGAGAGCTGGTGCATTTCTCGGTTTCGGGCAATGCAAGTATCGTCGGGGTCGGCAATGGTGATCCCGCGAGCCTTTTCTTCCGGCGCGTTGTCGATNNCGAGCCATGAACCGGACCGGTGCACGGATGGAAACTGGCAAAGGCATTTGTTCAACGGGAAGTGCCAGGTGATCCTTAGGACCGGAGGAAAGGAACCGGGGCCCGTGCGGTTGGAAGCCAGTGTGGAGGGACTACAGCCGGCCTCCGTGCGATTGGACGCGGAGGCGGCGGCCCGAGCCTTGGAACAGGAATGAGCATTGAAAAATTACCAGTAAATAACCCAAATGAAGACAAGTATATTACTTTCGGTTTTGCTCGTTGCGGGGCAATTGCTCACCGGGCAGCAGCGCGTTGCGGAGCGGCATAGGTTTGAGCTGGGTCGGCACGATTTCCTGCTGGACGGAAAACCTTTCCAGATCATCAGCGGTGAAATGCACCCGGCGCGCATCCCCCGTGAGTATTGGCGGCAGCGGATCCGCATGGCGAAGGCCATGGGGTGCAATACGATCGCGGCCTATGTGTTCTGGAACTATATCGAGACGGCTAAAGGGCATTTCGATTTCCGGACGGAGAGCAGGGATATCGCCGCCTTTATCCGGATTGCCCGGAAAGAAGGTCTTTATGTGCTGCTCCGGCCTGGCCCCTATGTGTGTGCGGAGTGGGACTTCGGCGGTCTTCCCGACTATCTCCTGTCGATCCCCGATATCAAAGTGCGGTGCTCCGATGCGCGTTACCTGGCAGCCGCGAAACGTTATGTGGAGGCGCTGGCCGCGCAGGTGAAACCGTTGCTGGTCACCCACGGCGGCCCTATCCTCATGGTCCAGGTGGAGAATGAATACGGGAGCTATGGTAACGACCAGGGCTACCTGCGGACATTACGCAACTGGTGGAAGGCAGCGGGCATCGACGTTCCCTTCTATACGGCTGATGGTGCAGACGCCTCTATGCTGGAAGCCGGAAATATCACCGGCGCGGCCATCGGACTCGATCCGGGGACGAACGAGGAGAACTTCGCCGCCGCTGCCAAAAGGAATCCGGATGTTCCGGCCTTCAGCAGCGAGACCT
>PMUF01000304.1 GCA_003167015.1 Chitinophagaceae bacterium
GGTTCTGAAATTGGCGAAGGGTTTTATCGTAATCCCTTTGGCCGACAACGTGCGGGTATGAACGATCAACGGGATAGCCTCGCCCAGATAACCATACAAATAAATAGCAGCGTTATTCGGGACGACCTCTATTATTTTATTCAATACTTCTCCTCCTACGCCATCGAATACAGCGGTGGCCGACAGCTCCTTCGAAAGTTCCTGCACCTGTTGCCGGAAGGCCGGATCATCCTGAACGGCAATGTGAGTGGCGCCCAGAGCGGCCAGTTCTTTTCTACCAGCTTCATTTCTGACAATGGAGACCAAGGGGAAGTTGGAGGCGAGGCAAATGCCCACCATGGCGATTCCTGTCGCTGACGTGCCGGCGGTAGAGAGGNNTATTCGCACCAGGTGCCGATCATACTTTCACTGAATTTCAGGGAGCGGTACATGGAGACCTTCTTTCCCTTGTAGACTTCAGGAACTCCGTCGCCGGCGGCTATGACCGTGCCGACACCCGACACCCCATACACATCATACAGACTGAGGACGGAACCCGGCGGAAGAGGCCGGTTGATAAAAGCCTTGTCTCCCGGGTTGATGGCGCAGGCTTGCATTTTGATCAGAAGATGTCCTGGTTTTGCTGATTCCGGTTGCCTGACTTGTTGCAGTTTAACGCCCTCGTTGGGTATTAAACACAGCGCATTCATTTTCTTGTCCATGTTTTTTTCTTTTGTTGTTGCAAATGTAGATCCAACACTATACTTTTACAAGTAGTATACGAAAACTGTATTAGTAAAGAAAACTATAGTAATGTGAAAGTGAAGGAGTTAAAAAAGAAGAAACAGGAAAAAATTTCCTGTCCGGTCGAATATGCGGTGAGTTTACTGAGCGGAAAATACAAATGGCGAATTTTATATGCATTGATCCGGGAGAGCCCGAAACGATTTAAGGTTCTGGAAAGGGAGATCACGGGTATTTCGCCCACCATGCTGACGTCGCAGCTGCGGGAGTTAGAGGCAGATGGATTGATCGGCAGGGAGGTTTTCGCTACGGTGCCGCCCACGGTGGAATATAGGCTGACGGAATTTGGTCAGACGATCCTTCCGATGATGGAGGAGATCAAGAAATGGGGGCTCGTGCATAGAAGCCGGCAGGGAACAGCATTGATTCACCTTAGCCTTCCCCAGCCCCGTCTTCCGGAGCCACCACATCCCTGATGGCCAGTTCGATGGGTGGGATGTCCGGGATAACGTTTTTGGTATATGCTGAGCCGAGAGCATGCAGTTTTTTGGCCTGTGGGGTGAATCGGCTTTCCAAAGATGCGACAGCACTGTTGTAGTTTTCGACCGCCGATTTCAGGCCGCCGCCGACCTTGCTGAAATGTCCCAGCAGCACCGTAGTGCGGTTGTACAGTTCAATCCCGGCATCCCTGATCTGTTCGATGTTGTCAGCCACGTTCCGCTGCTGCCAGATGAATCCGACCGTGCGCAGCAAGGTGATCAGCGTAGTCGGTGTGGCGAAGATTATTTTGTGCCGGATAGCCTCTTCGATCAGCGTCGGGTCGGACTGCAGCGCCGCCGCAAAAGAAGATTCGATCTGCATATACAGGACTACATAATCGGGAGAGTCGGCGAACTGGCTCCAATAGGCCTTGCTGCTTAGTCGTCTGAGATGATCTTTCACCGCGGCGGCGTGTTGGCCCAGGAAGACGAGCTGTTCGGCTTCATTGTCCGTTTCAAAGGCTTTCATATAGGCATCCAGCGGCGTCTTCGAGTCGACGATAATGGTCTTTTTTTCGGGTAGTTTAATGATCATGTCCGGCCGTAGCGTCGTTCCTTCGGATGCAGTGCTGGCCTGCTCTACAAAATCGCAATGCTCGGTCATGCCGGCGAATTCAACTACCCGGCGCAGGCCTATTTCTCCGTATCTGCCGCGCATACTGCTGCTTTTCAGGGCGCTGATCAGGTTTTGGGTTCCCTTATCCAGGGCCTGTGCGCTTTTTTGCATGCCATCCAATATGGTTTGAATATTACTGTACGCCCCTTCCCTTTTTATCTCCAGGTCGTTGATTTTCGTTTCCATTTTATCGAGGCTGTTTTTCAATGGTTCGATGATTTTGTCAATCGCCTTTTCCTTGCCTTCGAGTATTCCTTTGGCTTCGGTCACTTTCTCGCTGAGCCGGGCTTCGGCCAGGTTGACGAATGCCTGGTTGTTTTTGTGCAGCGCATCTGCCGCCAGCGAACCGAAGGCGTCTCTTATAGCCCTTTCGGAATTGGCCCAATGAGTCTTAGCCAGCTGCCAGGACAATAGCATGCCGGCTGCGAAGGCGACTATAATAGCAATGGCGATTTCAATGGTATTCATACAGTATTATTTATTCTGCGCGGGTGCGTGCAGGACAAGATGGTGAAACGTTCTCGCTCCGGGCTCTATAGAGACTGTTGCGAAGCCTAATTTTTGAAGCACATGCAAAGAGGCGTCGTTGCCTTCCATAACAGTGGTCACAATGCGGTGAATCCCAAGTTCGTTGAAACCAAAATCAATAAAGGCCTGACCCGCTTCCGTTGCAAACCCCCGGCCCCAATAGGGGTGGGCTATGTACAATCCCAATGCTGCCTCTCCGGGAATGGGCGCCCCGGCGGGGCTGAAATGTGGATATAGACCGCACCGGCCAATGTATCTGTTTTCGGCCTCTTCCCGGCTACGGGGGTAGCCACCCACATAGCGCCTGACGTTGATGTCCATTTCCATGGGGCGGAAAGAAGAGCGGCTATTTATAATAGGCGTTGATCAAAACTCCCAGATCCTGAACGGATCTTATTTTTTCCACGTCTTTTTCCGCAAACCCATAAAATGCAGTGGCAGTGTATTTTGGGTCGATGATTGTCGGATCTTCTCTATCGCCATGATCTCCGGTAAGGATGATTCTACAGGGGTGAGATTGGATCAGCTCGTGGAGAAATTGCAGCACTTTTTTGTTGGTGAATTTCCAGTAGGCCACATAACCGGCGGTACCACGGGGCTGACTGAATTCGTCGAAATACATGTAAGGACTGTGTGGCATTAGCAGGTGAGCGTAGATAAAATAGTCATTGGATCTCAATTTTTGCAAACTGTCCGGCAGGGTCTCCAATACCTTTTTATTGTGATTGGCGATAGCGTTAAAATTTTCACCGAACCCGGCCGGTTTCATGGATTCTGTGTTCTGATATACGACTGTCAGGGCGCTGTTATAGAACAGGACTTCATGGTAGTTTTTGGGGTAGGGATATAAACGGCTCAATGGCTCGGATCGATTGATATCCAGGATCCCAAAGTTAACGATGCCGATATTTTTTTTCTCTAAAGAATCCCCGAGCTTACAATGCAACAAATTCAACGACGCGACAGAGATGGAGCTCCGTTTATAATAACCGCTTTCAGACAGGTTGAAGTTGAATAATGAGCTCAGGCTATGTATGGTACTGGTTTCGTAGCTAAGGGAGCGGTTCCTGACGATCCAGCCCGTTCGCGTCAATTCCCTGGAAAAATCATACAGGGAAGAGTCTCTGAATTGGTTATATAGCTCGTCGGGGGAGCTATATTCGTCCGTAATGACCAGGATAATGGGTTTGTTGGAAAGACTGCCTTTTGTGTCGAAACGGATGTTGGCATCGGCCGGCGATGATACAATCTGATGTTGCTTTCTTTGAAGCAGTTCGTTGGTATTGATGCATACATTGAGCGTAAATAAGATCAACATAAACATGTTGATAAAGTAGTTGAATGCAAGCCTTTTCTTATAGGCTATGAGCACCAGTAAAACGATCAGCGCGAATAAAAGGAGCGTGAGTAACCGACCTCTTACGTGAACGGTATGGAAGTGCCGCTGGATGAAGTAAATGGTAGGCAGGATGATGTAGGGGCTATAGAGGAAAAGCAGCACGCCGCTGTAGATGAACAAGGACACCCAGAGGGTGGCGCCCGGGTATCTTTTCAGGAACTTCTTTACCAGGAGATCTATCAGGACGATTACGATAAGGGTCAGGAGGAACTTGGGGAGGCTGAAAAATGGTGACTCGGCAAAGACAGGGATAGAGAATGCCAGATATGGCAGAACCAATATTAAGAAAGAAATGCGTTCAGGCTTTAAAGATGCTTGAATCTTTCTCATGTAAACGTTTATATGATGGTTTCTTAAAGCCGGTCCTTTTTCCGAAAGAAATACAGCGTCCTCTTCGATTGGCTGCATTCATGGGATACCTTGACGTCGAACCATTTTTCAAAACAGGCAACAAAGTTACGTTCATTATAGCCTGAAAAGATATCTTCCCGATCCTTCAACAGGAACTGCACCTTGGGATCCTCCTTTGGAATAAACTCAACGATGGCATATCGGGTAGAGAAGAGTGCCATCATTTCTGCTACGTGCTCCATCGAAAGATTTTTAGCAATGCATAGGTGATGGATCAAAGCCAAACCCATGGCCATTTC
>PMUF01000093.1 GCA_003167015.1 Chitinophagaceae bacterium
CCGGGATCATGACATTTTCCAGTACGGTGAATTCGGGAAGGAGGTAGTGAAACTGAAAGACGAAGCCGATATGCTGGTTGCGAAAGGCTGCGAGTGCGTTTTGCGACTGACCGGTCAGGGTGTCGCCGTTGATGGTTATTTTTCCTTCATAGTTGGTATCCATCGTCGAGAGCACGTACAGCAGGGTCGATTTACCGCTGCCAGATTTGCCCACGAGGGCCAGGAACTCGCCCCGGCGCACTTCGAAGCTGATATCTTTGAGCACCTGGAATTTTTCCGGTTCGTAAAAATATTTAATGATGTTGTTGGCCGTCAGGATGGGGGTGGTATTCATGGTTATCCTCTTATGATGTTTACCGGGTCGATCTTCGAGGCTTTCCGCGAGGGGAAATAGCCGGCAACGAAGGTGGTGATCAGCCCGAATGAGAAAGCGAGAATATAATCTTCAGGGTCATAGGACATCGGCAGTGTAGCGAGGCCGGCTACATTGAACGGGACGTGATTGACGAGGTCCGAAACGATAAAGCCCAATCCCATGCCGACGAAACCGCCGATGAGCCCGATCACGATACCCATCGTCAAAAAGATTCTCCTGATATCTTTACCGGCAAAGCCCATCGCCTTGAGGATGGCGATCTCCCGGATCTTTTCATTGATGGTCATGTTCATGATATTATAGATCCCGAAGCCGGCCACGATCAGGATGGTGAGCGACACGGCGACGGCGATGATATCCCTAAGGTTCGAGCCGGCCTCCAATTGCTGGTTGGCCATCGACCAGGATTCCACCTTATAGGGAATGACGGGCGAGATGATATTAACCAGCTGATTTGCCTTTTTGAAATCGACGACGTTGATCTGGATATCGGTGACATAGTCCTGGTTCTCGGCCAGCAGCTGGCGGGTAGCGGCGATGGAGAGATAGGCTTTGGCTTTGTCGACAGACGAAAGATTCGTCTGAAAAATGCCGATTACCTTGTAAGTATGAGAGACGCCGTCGGCGGTTAGGATATTGAGGTTGTCGTTGACCTTGAGGCTAAGGCTTTTGGCCAGCTCTATCCCCACAAAGATGCCGTCGGGACGATATGCGAGCTCTTTCCAGGAGCCCTGCACCATAAACGCGGCGCTATTGAAGAGCCGGTCTTCGCCTGCGACATCCACGCCAGAGAGCGTCCCATTGACTTTATTGCCTGCATTCTTAAAGAATACGCTGATATTGACTTCCGGCGTGACGACGGATACAAGAGGTTGTGTTTTCAGATAGCGGATGATCTCCTGCGAGTTTTTGATGCCATCGGTATACTTGATGACTTTACTGTTACGGATATTGGCGATCGTACCGGCGGGGAATACGTGACTGACGATATCCGACCGGTCGGCTGGCCGGTCATTGTAGATGCGCACATGCGCCAGGGTGCTGAAGGCCAGCCGGTTTTGCGCCACGTTGACGCCGCTCATGAAGCTGTTCATGAATACGTACATCGAGATACCGAAGGTAACGCCGAGGACGGCCACGATCGTCTGCTTTACTTTGGAGGTAAGATAAGTCGCGGCGATCTGGTAATTGATGGGAAGTTTCATCAGTGGCCGGGATTGATCGTGAGGATAGATTGAGCGGCGTCGAGGCCGCCGAGGATCTGCACCCATTCAAGCGTTCTGATGCCTGTAGCGACAGGTATGCGTCGATGGTCTGCGGCCAGGATCACACTGTCGCCCGGGAGCAGGCAGGCTGAGGGAATGACCAGGGCATGTTTGTTCTCACCGATGAGGATATTAGACTGCAGCTGGGTGCCATTGCGGAGCCCGGGCACCAGTGAATCGAAGGTGGCCTCGGCAATGAAAGCCTGGTCATCGGTGCTGAAGGACGGGTAGATCTTGGTGACGGTGGCTTTTATGACATGGTCTTTGTCCGTATTCAGCGATACCAGCACCTGCTGGCCCAACAGCACCCGCCGGATATCTTCTTCGGCAATGAGGAGCCTGGCGACCTGCAATCCGGCGCCGATGTCAGCGATCACGTCTCCTTTACGGATCAGGTCGCCGTTCTTTTTGTATACATTTTCGATGCGGCCGTTGGCTTCGCCGGTGAGGGCGTAATAGTCATTGTTTTGCTGTTGGATACGATATTGAGACCTGGTATTTTCTGTATTGAGCGAAAGGTTGATATGGAGGTCTTCGAGGGCCTTTTGCAGTTGGGTGAGGCTGGCGGAGGATGCCTCGTAGGTCAGGCGGGCATTATCATAATCGACCTGTGCGACCGCGTGAATGGGGATCAGCTGTTTGTACCGGAGGTAATTGAGGGAGTCCGTGGTCTTTTTCTTTTGGGCCTGGGCGATCTGGGACAGCAGCTGGAGGATCTGCGCTCCGGAGTCGGAGGCATTGTGCAGGGCCACGTGGTAGTTGACCTCGGCGTTTTGGATCTGGGTCCGTTGAATATCATTGTCGATCCGGAAAAGCAGCTGTCCCTTGTGGACCGAATCGTCTTCCGACACGTAGGAATCCTGCAGGTAGCCGTCGGCATAGGCCGTGACTTTGTACTGGCTTTTGGCCGTCGTGCTGCCGCTGGCGAATACCGCATCGACGATATCGCGGAATTGCGGCTGGACAGGATGGTCCCGCCGGCATCCGGTTATGACCAGGCCAATCAGGAATAAGAGGGCGGCTAAGTATTTCATTTCAGTTTTTTTAATTTCTTCCAATGATGGAGGCACGGGTGGAAAACAGCTGTGACAGATTATTGAGGTGCGTGTTTTCCGAACGCAGATAATCTTCGAAGGCTTTCTGCCAGATGTCGATGCTGATGAGCCCCTGTTCGTATTTGCGCTGAGACAACATAAGGTTTTCGCGGTACAGCAGCAGGTTACGGCCTGACGCCTCCGTGATGACCCGGTAATTATCATATGTCTTCAGCAGCAGGCTGTCATTGATGGCGCCCTGTTCGATAGCGTCCTGGTATTGTTGGGCGTTGATGCGGGCAGTGGCCTCTGCGCTGCGGTATTTATCGCGGTTATAAAAGCCGGTGAACAGCGGGACGTTGAGATTGAGTATGAGGTAGCGGTAGTCGTTCCAGGCACCGTTGCCGAAGGTGAGGCCGAAGTTGTCGCGGAACTGCTGGCTGCCCAAGTTGCCTGCGATGGAGAGGGTAGGATAGAAGGCGGTCTTCTGCAGGCTGCCCTGAAGGGCGGCGAGGCGGGCGTTGCCGGCGTAGATGTCGATGTTTTTATCGGGGGTCATGGGGGCGGGGTCCGCGGAAGCCGAGGACAGTGAGTCGATGGCGAGGTATTCGTCGAGACGGACAGATTGATCCGGTTTGCAACCGGTCAGCAACTTAAGATTCTGAGCGGCCTGGTCGAATAGCTGCTGGCTCTGGTAAATATTCTGACGGACGTTGTTGACGTTGATCTCGGCACTGTGAACGGCGCTGATGTCTACCAGGCCCTGGGTATAGCGATCGCGCACTGTCGACAGAATGCTGTCGGCGAGGATGAGGTCGCGGTTGGAGATCCTTAGAGAGGAGGAGGCGACAAGCCCTTCGTAATAGTATTGGGCGGAGGAGACCTTGAGGTTCTGCTGGTAGGCTGCCTGCTGGAGGGAATTGAGGGCGACGTTTTCTTTGGCGATTTTGGACTGGAAGACGAACTGCCAGTTGAAGATCGTTTGTGATACCTGGAGGTCTGCGTTGTAGATATATTGCTTGCCAAACGTGAGGTAGAGCGTTTTACCGGGCTGGCCGATGAGTTCGCCCGGGACCGGCGTGACCGACAATTTGAGATTATCCTGGCCGCTGATACCGAGGCTGGCCTGTGGGAGGAGGTTGCCGAGAGAGGCTTTGTAGTCTTCGGTCAGCTGGCCGGTTTTCATGCGGTAGATACGTTCGGTAGGGTTGTTGCGGAGGGCTGCTGACCATACTTCGGTAACTGAATGGAAAACGACCGGCGATTGGCCGAGGCAGGTCCCGAGGGTCAGCAGGGCGAGCAGAAGGAAAGGGATTCGTTGCATAGGTGGTGTTTGATCGCGGAGCAAAGCTCGGGCATGGAGGGGGAAGGGGGAAGAAAAACCAGGTGAAATGTACAAAATGGGGGGTGGATTGACGGGAGAGGACGCGCGAGCGTCCGATACTAGAAGGGCCAGCGTTGTGGTCGGGCAGGGCAGGAATGGCGTCGGCGCGGGGTTATCCTTTCTCCACCCAACTGAGGAAGGAGCCTACTTTCAGGCGGCTGACGAGGGGGCGGACCGTGGTGGGGACTTTGAGGGTGATGATGACGCGGCGATTAAAGAAAGGTTCGATTTCGTGGATAGCGTCGCGATGGAGGATCATCTGGCGGTTGATACGGAAGAAAGTTTGGGGGTCCAGCGTCGCTTCCACTTCGTCGATGGTCTTAAAGAGGGCATGTTTTTCTTTATTGAAAGTATAGAGGTAGACGACTTCGCTTTCCAGTGCTACGGCTGCGACGTCTTTGATGGCGACGGGATACATTTTCTCCCTGAATTTGACCAGGAAGGAGGATTGGAGTCTGTCGGGCCCTGGCAGTACCGAGTTGCGGAGTTGCTGCAATTTATTGAAAGCCTGTTCGATATCCTTTTCGTGAAAGGGTTTCAGGATGTAGTCGATGCCGTTGGATTTGAAGGCCTCCAGCAGGTGGTCGTCGAAGGCGGTGCAAAAGATGACCGGGGCGGTGATGGTCACCTGCCGGAAGATATCGAAGCTGCTGCCATCGGCCAGCTGAATGTCCATGAACAGGAGGTCGATACGGTGGGTGGTGGTGGTAAGGAAAGCTACAGTACCCTCGATGCTGTCGCAGACCGCCAGGATCTTGTATTCTTCGTCGATGGCAGTGATAAATTCCCTCAGCAGTCTGGCGGTTCCGGGTTCGTCTTCAATGATGAGGATATTCACTTACAATAATTTTAAGGTGACGGAAAATTTCGTTTCGGTGCGATGGATCGTTACGCCATTCTGGATGTGAAGCAACTCGTAGCGTTTGCGGAGGTTCTCCAAGCCGATGCCGGAGGATTCTTCTGCAGCCGGTTTGGTTTGGAGATTGTTTTCGATCACGATGTAGTCGGCCTGTTGTTGGCAGATGGTGATATAGAGAGGCCGGGCGGAGGATGCGATATTATGTTTGATGCAGTTTTCGACGAGCAGCTGGAGACTGAATGCGGGGATTTTTCTGAGGCCGATGTCGGGCCAGGTATCGATGCGGATATTCAGAAGCGATTCGAAGCGGGCCTGTAACATGAAGATATAGGATTGGAGGAATTCGAGCTCTTCGTCGAAGGTGACTGTCTGCGCGGTATTCTTTCCGAGCAACTGCCGGTAGAGGTCGGATAGTTTAAGGATGAAGGGCTCGGCCCGGTCATCTTTTTCGCGGACCATGATGCGGAGGGTACTGAGGGCATTGAAAAGAAAATGCGGGTTGACCTGTTGTTTGAGTACTTCGAAACGGGCTTTCAGATTCTCGTTCTGTAATTCAGCGTTAGCGAGCAGGATGTCTTCTTTTTCCGCCAGGGAGGCCAGGGTGGCCTGGATGGAGAGAATAATAAGAGAAGCCAGGAGCAATTTGGCATAAGCGAGCGACAGAGGGGCATGCGTATCCAGCCTGAGCGCGTCAAGTGGTCGGACAAACTCGACGAAAATGCCTATGAGCAGCAGATTGACGAGGATCTGGATGCAGAGGCGCATGCCGGGTGGACGTTTGGCGGCTTTGAACCGGTCTGCGATCCACTGGTCGATCATCCACAGGAGGAGAAGGAATAGAAAGCCGATGATCCAGGAGCCGGCAATTCGGCTGGGTTCCTGGCGGGTAGTGAAGAGGTTATTGTTCAGGAGGCTGATGCCCGGCATGAGGAAGGAGCAGAGCAGGGGAAGAAGGATCTTTCGGCCTGTCTTTTTGGGTGGAACCGGGAATAGCGTCGTTGGCAAATGGCGGCTGATTTGACCGCTAAGATATATACTCTACATAAAATGGCCCGAAGAGGCGATTCTCCGGGCCAAAAAGTGTTAAACTATGATTGGCTGATTAGCGAATATCAACGTCGGCACTCCAGTTGACGCCGGAAGGTTCCGGTTGATGATGGGCTCCGTACCATTCCCGATGGTGGTGGTGGTAGTGATGATAATAGCGGCCTTCATAGCTGCCGTAGCAGCTAGACAAAGCAAATACAATAGTGCCAAGGAAAAGAAGTAAACTCAGCACGTTTTTGAGCGTGTGCTTCATAACAATTTGTTTAAAGTATATTTATCTAAAATCCTGCCAGATGTAAAACGCAGGTTAACAGGAGTTTAGTATTGGGGAGGGAGGGGAAATGTAGATTATTCTCCCCGAGGGGGTTTGAGTGTGCTTATTTAGGCTTTTGAGGTGGGGGAAGCTTTTTTTATATCTGGGGTTGTTCCTATTTTTATGTCATGAGGAGTTATTATAGGGAGGGGCGTGCATGAGTAAGCTGAAGCTTGGTCTTCGCTGGATGCTGGGGGGCGTGGCCCTACTGAGCGGAGCCGGGGGAATGGCGCAAGCGACGCAATCCGGCCAAACGACGCCACGAGCGCAACCGACGCAACCGGTTCAACCGGCCTTTTTCCAGGGGAAACTGATTTACCAGGTGTCTGTCAAGTCCAAGGTTGACGATCTCAGTGACAAGGATGCTCATAAGGTGCTGACGATCGGGGATTTGCTGACCGTCACGATGAAAGATGGCAACTACAAGCTCAGCACTGAGTATGCAGATACCTATGTCATTAAGAATGACCGGAAGGAGTACATTAAATTCCGAAAGATCGACACGGTGTTCTACCTCGACTTCGATTCGGATACCGCCGATGTGACGGGAATCATCAAGAACAATGCCGTTGTCAGCATCGGGGGGCATCCGTGCAAGGGAATCACCATCGAGACCAGCAAACTGGCCCGGCAATATTTTTATTCCACTCAGCTGTACTCCAATCCGGAGGATGACCGGCACAATACCATTGCCCAGGCCGATGTCTATGCGCATGAGACGGGTGGGGCTTTGCGTCTGTGGACCCGGACGGAGTACCCTTATGCCACGGAGACGGACAGTTGCATCGGGATCGAGCGACAGCCGGTGAATGACCGTGTTTTTCGACTTCCCGATCTTCCTATTTCTGCGCTATTCAGTGCGCCGAGGATCATCTTTCCCCGTTATCCCGGCAGGGATCAGGCCTGGCAGGATTTCCTGGACAGTACATTGAATTCCAAACTGGCAGAACGGTACGTCAAAGTGCCCAAAGGCGAAAAGGAGGCCTGGCAGACCGTCATTGTCGAGTTCGTGGTGGCCGAGGACGGCAGCCTGTCCAATTTTCATGTGACCAATCCTGAAGAGGTGAATGCGAAGTTGGCGGATGAGGCGGTGAGGGTCATGCAGCTGTCACGGAAATGGCTGCCGGCGACGTTTTATGGGGAGAAAGTGAAGTGGACCTATCAGCAGGGGGTAGAATTCAGGGTATTGAAATAGACTTTTTTTTAATAGTTTGCAATATGAAAATCAGATTACTGCTTGTCTTCCTCCTTTTGCCTGCTGCGGCCATTTTTTCCCAGACCCCAACTTTTATCAGTGACAGCCTGGATAGTTATGTCCGACAGGGTATGAAGGACTGGCAGGTGCCGGGCTTGGCCATAGTGATAGTCAAGGACGGCAAGGTCGTTGTGATGAAAGGTTATGGCATAAAGGATACGGCAACCAATACCCCGGTGGATGAGAATACGATGTTTATGATTGCCAGTAACACCAAGCTGTTCACTGCCACTGCGCTGGCCCAGCTGGAATACGATAAGAAGCTGTCGCTGGACGACAAGGTCACCAAATATTTTCCGGACTTTAAGTTGTATGACCCTACGAGTACGGCTCTGGTATCTATCCGGGACATCCTAAGCCACCGGATCGGGACGAAGACCTTCCAGGGAGACTTCACCTTCTGGAATAGCAAGCTTACGCGGGAAGAGATCATGCATAAGATGAGACTGCTGAAACCCATTAATCCTTTCCGTCAGGACTTCGGTTATTGCAACAGCTGCGTGATGACGGCCGGCCAGATCATCCCGAAGGTGACCGGGAAAGAATGGAGTGAATATGTGGAAGACAGTCTGCTGCTGCCGATGCAGATGAACCATACCTATACGAGCATCACGAAGGTGCCGGCGGCGGTGCAACTGGCGCAGCCCTACACCACCAGCTTTACCGGTACGTTGCATACCGTTCCCCTGGATCAGTGGGACAACCTCGGTCCGGCTGCCGCGTTGATCAGCAACGTATCCGATCTTTCACACTGGCTGTTGTGCCAACTGGACAGCGGGCGTTACCAGGGCCACACGGTGATCCCCTTCGGGGCTATACTTCGGACAAGGGATGTCAACACTATCCTTTCCAGCCGTAAGCAATCGGGTGTGCCGACGCATGTCGCCGGATATGACCTTGGCCTGGAATCTTACGACTATGACGGCCGGGAAGTATACATGCATACGGGTGGCGCGGGCGGTATGGTCAGCGTAGTCTGTTTTATACCGGAGGAGCGGTTAGGGATGGCTGTGTTGACGAACAATGACAACCAGGATTTCTTCGTGCTGTTGCGGCAGCAGATCATCGATGCCTACCTGGGGTTACCTTACCGGAATTACAGTGATACGGGATTCCGGGGGTTCAGTCAGGTGATGAAGGATACGTTGAAAACGATTGCCGGCTGGAAGGACAGGTTAAAGGGTGGAGCGCCGACGCTGGCCATGGCATCGTACTGCGGGCACTATACGAATCCGCTATATGGGAGCCTGGATATCCGGGCTGCAAACAAGGGGTTGGCGATCACTTTTAACGGACATGATCACCTGACGGCTACGCTGCAGTATATGGACAATGACGAATGGCTGCTGCAATACGACAATATTCTGTACGGCATTTATTCGACCAAGTTCAAGATAGGGGCAGGTAAGGTCATTTCGCTGGAGACCAGGGAAAGTGATTTTGTCGAATACGATCCCTACACGTTTACGAAGGAGTAGGGGCGGGGGATCGGGCCTGAAATGATTTTTAAATGTACTTTTGACGGATGAAATCGAGAATCCTTCTACTTTTTGGTTTTTTATTTTGGTTTGTACCTGCCATGCGGGCGCAAACAACCTATATTGTAAAGACCGACAGCATAAAAGCTCACGTGGAGCCTACGATGTACGGCATCTTTTTCGAAGACATCAATATGGCTGCCGATGGCGGTGTATATGCCGAACTGGTAAAGAACAGGTCTTTCGAGTTCACGCCGAATTTAATGGGCTGGAATGAACGGGTGAAGGATGGGGGCAGCGGAAGCGTGCAAGTGGTCGACCGGTCTGCGGAGCGGCCCGAGAATCCGCATGTGGTCACCCTGACCGTTCATTCGGGTACGGGGTATTATGGATTATCAAACGAGGGATTCCGGGGCATGGGGATCAAAAAAGGAGAAACGTATCACTTTTCCGTCCTGGCCCGCCAGCATCCCGGCAGCAGGATTGCCCTGACGGTTGAACTGGTAGATTCTCAAGGGCTCGTGATTGGCCACGGTACATTACGTCCCGCTGGTCTCCACTGGGAAAAGGATACGGTGTCCTTCGTGGCCAGCGCTACGGTGGAGAAGGCGCACCTGGACCTATGGGCCCATAAGGCAGGTGTCATCGATCTGGATATGATATCCCTCTTCCCGGAGCATACATGGAAGGACAGGCCGGGCGGGTTACGTGCGGACCTTGTGCAGTGGCTGGCCGATTTGAAGCCGGGCTTTTTACGCTTTCCCGGAGGGTGTATTGTCGAGGGGCGGACTTTGGCTAACCGCTATCAATGGAAAAAGACCATTGGGGATGTCGACCGGCGCGAAACCATCATCAACCGGTGGAACCTGGAATTCAAGCATCGGTTAACGCCAGACTATTATCAATCGTTCGGGCTGGGCTTTATGGAATATTTTCTGACAGCGGAAGATATAGGCGCCGAGCCGCTGCCGATCCTGAATTGCGGCATGGCGTGTCAATATAACAGCGGCCAGCTGGCGCCATTAGATTCGCTGGACCCTTACCTGCAGGATGCGCTGGACCTGATCGAGTTTGCGAATAGTTCCGTCGATACGAAATGGGGTAAATTGCGTGCTGACCTGGGGCACCCGGCGCCGTTCCATTTGAAGATGATGGGAGTTGGAAACGAACAATGGGGCCCGCAATATATCGAGCGATGGAAGGTGTTTGAAAAGGTCATCAAGCAGCAATATCCCTACATGCAGCTGGTGTCGAGCGCCGGTCCCAGCCCTGACGGCGAAAAATTCAATTTTCTGAACGATACGCTGAGGGCGATGCATGCCGATATCCTGGACGAGCA
>PMUF01000406.1 GCA_003167015.1 Chitinophagaceae bacterium
CCGGCGCTAAAGGAGCGAACTTGACAGTCACAAGAATAATTTTAAAGAGCCACTTCCTTCTGACGAAGCCATTCAGCCCTTCCATAACCCGGGATGACATGACGTTCGCTGTGATAGGAGGAGCGTACCAGCGGTCCGCTTTCTACATAATCAAACCCCAGCTGATAACCTGTTTCCCGCAGCTCGGCAAATTCATCCGGATGGACGAACCTGACCACCGGCAGATGCTTTTTGGTCGGCTGAAGGTACTGCCCCAGTGTAATGACGTCCACGCCGCTGCTGCGCAGGTCCTTCATTGTCCGGACGACTTCTTCCTTCCGTTCGCCCAGTCCGAGCATGACCCCGCTCTTCGTCCGCATTCCGCCTTCCTTCAATAGCTTCAGCGTCTCCATGCTGCGCCAGTATTTGGCCTGGATACGGACCTGCCGCGTGAGTCTTTCCACCGTTTCGATATTGTGAGAGACGACTTCGGGAGCCGCTTCGATGACCCTTGCAATGTTCTCTTTCTCGGCCTTGAAATCAGGTACGAGCGTTTCCAGCGTCGTCATCGGATTCAGCGCTTTGACGGCGCGAATCGTATTCTGCCAGATGATGCTACCGCCGTCCTTCAGTTCGTCCCTGTCGACAGAGGTGATGACAGCATGTTTCACTTTCATCAGATAGATCGCCTCCGCCACCCGCTGGGGCTCATCCCAATCCACCGGGTCCGGACGGCCCGTGGCAACGGCACAAAACCCGCAGCTCCGGGTACAGATATTCCCGAGGATCATGAAGGTAGCCGTTCCTTCCCCCCAGCATTCACCCATATTGGGGCAATTGCCGCTTTCGCAGATCGTATGTAATTTATGGGTATCTACCAGGCCACGGACATGCTTGTAGTTTTCGCCGATGGGGAGTTTTACCCGTAACCAGTTGGGCTTCTTTATTTTATCGGCCTCTTGACCATTCGCCTGAGTACCGCAGGTTGATGCTTGCATCCCACAAAAATACGTCAATTACCCCTATTTTCTACTGCCGAAGAGAATGGCGACATAGGAATTAAAGAAGAAATGTTGTCCTTTGACCAGGTACATGAGGTCTATATCGCTGAGGTAGTATTCCTCGGTTATACCCACCTCGACGGCGGCAACGGTCTTGTTTTCCCGGCCATAGTCGAATCTCATCGCCTGCCTGGCATTGATCGCCGGTTTGAAGGCCACTTTATCCCATCCTGCGGTAAAGCCCGCGGCCCCCGTCGGCTCGTAGCCGTATTGCAAGGGGTTATTCTCGGATGCAGCCAGCTGGGCATAGGTCATCTGGGTGCTGGCCCCTGTAATGGGATTGCTGACATCCAGCAGATAAGGCTTCAGAAGGCCCAGGGTGAGACCGCCGCTATACAGCACCGCTACCGCCACTCCGTTCTTATTGCCTTTACCGCCGATCAGGAGCTCCTGGCCGATGGCCGCCTTTACCTCGTAGAGGTTATTGGCCTTGAAGGGGACGACCGAAGAAAAGTTATAACCGTCGGTCGTCGCAGTAATATGATGCTCCTTGGGACTATGCACTTCATTCAGTTCGAACTGGTACAAAAGCGTTTTCGAGGGCGTCTTGAAATAGCCCTTTTCAAAAGACAGCCCATACCCGTCGCTGGATAAGTGAATGCCGAATATATTTTGTTTGTTGAAGATAATGTCCCCTTCCTCATCCGTTCTCATCCTGCTGTTCGTGTGACGTTTATTCTGGACCGGTCGGTAGGCTGAGGTGCTGTCCTGGGCTAACAGCTGCATCACCAGGGTAGAGGCGAGAATGGTAAGGAATATTTTATATCTGAGAGACGCCTTCGGCGTCTTGGTCTTATAATTCTGAGCCGCCTTCGGCGTCTTTTGTCTGCTCACTGTTAAGGATTTAATTTAACTGGCGTAAATTTAGGAAAATTTTGCACAATGACTTCAACAGTTATTTACGAAGGGGAATTGCGAACGGTTGCCACACACCTGCAATCCGGAACGGAAATAGAGACCGACGCTCCCGTTGATAATCAAGGAAAAGGTGAACGATTTTCACCCACCGACCTCGTTGCTACCGCCCTCGGCGCCTGTATGGCCACTACGATGGGCATCAAAGCCCGGGACCTGCAGGTGGACCTTCGCGGCATGAAATTGTCCATCCTGAAGATCATGAAACCCGATCCCCGCCGGATCGCAGGCGTCAACATCATATTCGAATTTCCGGCCTCCCTGCAGGTGGATGACAAGCAAAAGGCCATCCTGGAAAGAACGGCGCATACCTGCCCGGTCATGTACAGCATCCATCCCGACCTGGAAGTGAAGGTGGAATTTAATTGGAAAGCAGCCGTTGCCCTATAGCGCAGTCCAGGCATTTCCGGCCATCGCAGTAGCTTTTCTTCAATTCCAGCAGGGCCTGCGAAACAGCCGCATTCGTTACCGGGACACCCAGCCGCCGCCAGCCGGTGATGATGGTATTGTCTTCCGGACCCGTCTCCTCCAGCCAGCGGAGCGCCTTTTCCTGGTAAGCCGGCAGGCCCCGCAGCGAGCCATAGGCGAACAGCAGCGGGACAAAGGCGTTGATGACCAGGCCTCGTTTCGTGGCCTCCCCCATGCGCTTGGGCCCGGAGACTGAGGATTGTTTAGGTCTTGGGGCAGGGGATTGCCCGGACCCGTGGGTAGAAGATCGCGCGGACCCGCGGGCAGCAGATCGGGTCAGCACATAATGATCGTCCCAATAGCCGGTCGCCGTGACATCCAGCAAGGCGGTCAGGTCCCGGGGCGAACCCGCCTCCCTGATCCTGCTGAACCAGCCGCCGGGACGGCCCAGTAACCCCGCCAGCTGTGCCAGCCTGACCGTAGGGAAGTGACCCGGCCGCATCCGCAGGAAAGACAGCGGGACACGGCTGACCGACAGGCCGTATTTTGCCCGGCAAAAACTATATTCCTTCTGCAAGGCCCGCGGATATTCACCGGCGAACTCCCCTTCCAGCAATCCCGCCTGCCCCAGCAATAAGGCTTCCAGCCGGACAGGCTCCCCGCGGTGCCGGGCCAGCAGGCTGACAGGCAGGCTCCGCCCAATAGCCTCGAATGCCGCAGCATTGACCGGTTGCCCCAGGCTCCGGGCCATCAGCCACCAGGTGGTCTCCTCCCAGTGCTGACGATTATCTTCCAGACAGGAACGGATGAAAAGGGTCCTTTGCTGCAGGCGATGCCACAGCAGCTGCTGCAACCAGCCCGTCCGGGTGGAAGCGTCCACTGCCGGCAACCGGCGTTCACAGGGAATAAAGGACCGGCTGTCCATCCATTGCCGGTAACGGCCCAGCAATAGCTTGGGAATCCGGTGCCCGAGCACCAGTACCGGCAATCCGCCCGGCGGATCCTCCAGGTCATTTTCCCATACGACATGCAGCACCACCTCCCGGTAATGGATATCCACGTCATGGGCATGACGGTGCCAGTCCGATGTCCTGATATGCAGCTCGACAGGCCCTTCGCGAAGGATACCACCGATGCTGATCCTGGCATGCAGGAAATCCGGCCCCTGGTGTACATTCGGTTCACCGGGCGCATGGACCCATACCGTCTCGCCGGCCTCCGTAAAAAGTTCGTGGTGATTGAAATAGCGGAACCGCCAGATGAAGTGTAATAGCTCTTCCCTCATGATCTTTTCCTCCTGCCGAAAATTACACCAAAATATGGCAACGCTCAGGAGAACTTTCGCAGCGCCTGTACTACCCTGCTCACGGGCAGTCCCATCACGTTATAGAAATCGCCTTCGATGCCCTTGATGCCTACCACACCGATCCATTCCTGTATCGCATAGGCGCCGGCCTTATCGTAGGGTTTATACCGGTCCACATATCCTTCAATCTCCGTCAGGCTTAGCGGATGGAACCAGACTGCAGTCCGGTCATAAAAAGATACTTCTTCTTCTCCTCTCAGCAGGACCACCCCGGTGATCACTTCGTGCCGCCGCCCGGCCAGCCTCGACAGGATGCCAACCGCATCGGCCCTGTCCCCGGGCTTGCCGATGATCTCCTCCCCCAATACCACCACCGTGTCCGCCGCCAGGATCACGCGGCCGTCAGTGGCAGCGCTTTTAACAGCCAGCGCCTTGTTTCGGGCGATGAACACCGGCACCTCGGCTACAGCCAGGCCTGGCGGCCAGGTCTCTGGTGTCTCTTTCACCAGTATATCAAACGGTATTTCTGCCCATTCCAGTAATTGCTTTCTCCGGGGTGAGCCGGAGGCGAGAATGATGCGATCCATAGTATTCGAGGTCGGCAATGAGTGCGCATTTAGGTGAAATAAATGATCAGCATAGATAAGATGCCCGCCAGCATGACCCCTTTGATGGCGCCGCTCAGCAAGTGATAATCCTTTTTCGTCTGTGCCTGGTATAACTTACGCAGGATCCAGGTAAGGGGCAGATCGAGCAGTATTACACCATAGACGACCATAGGCCAGCCCATCCGCTGCAGCGCATAGACCTGGATGATGACCAGCGACCCCGTCAGTACCACCACCCACGTCCCTGCGAATACTTTGGCAACATTCACCCCCCAGACGATCGGCATGGTGCGGCAGCCATAGCGGGCATCCCCCTCCATATCTTCGATGTCCTTGACCACTTCCCTGATCAGGCTGCTGATAAAGGCAAAACCGGCATAGACGATCGCAAACTTGAAGAGACGGGCCAGGACACGGGTGTATTCGGGGTCCTGCAGGGCGGAGGGCCGGATCTCGCACAGGTACAGCACCAGGATCACCCAGGCCGTCAGCAGCGAGATCAGCACATTGCCGATCAGCAGCTTCCGCTTGAAGGTCGTGCTATAGAACCACAGCAGGATCACACAGCCGATATTCGACAGCACCACCAGCGGGTTCCGCAGCTTCCAGCTGATGTACAGCCCCAGTAATACCCCGAGCCCGGACAGGATCCAGTGCCAGATGATCGTCCATCGTCTTTTGATCAGCCTATCCACCACGAGTTTATCGGGCTTGTTCACCCTGTCGATATTCAGATCGAAATAATCATTGATGATATAGCCGGCGGCGGCAATCAGCACGGAAGAAAACGCCAGCAGGTAGAAGAGTATGGGCCGCAACAGCACCGGATAGACCGGTTGCTGGCCGGCGAAGCACGGCAGTAAGATAAAATAATAGAAAAGATGCTGGGTGAGAAGGATGAACACCAGGTTGGGCCATCGGACAAGGCGGAAAAAGGCTCCAATCAACTGCATAGCAAATTATTTTGAGGCAACAGATGGATTGAGTTCCCAATGCCCGTTCAGCTTCAACACCTTTTCAATGACATCCCGTACACATCCGTGGCCGCCGCCAAAAGACGAGATATAGGCCGCGATATGGCGGATCTCCGGCGCCGCATCGGCCGGCGCACAGGCCAGGCCCACCTGCTGCATGGGAGCATAATCGGGGATATCGTCCCCCATATACAACATATCCTGCTGTTCCAGCCCATGTTGCTGCGCATATTGCTGTAAAACCTCTGCTTTGTTATGAACATCGAGGAAGATATCGTGGATGCCCAGATAGTGTAACCGCTGCCTGACACCCTCGGAGTTGCCACCGGAGATGACCAGCACCTTATATCCTTTTTTGACAGCCATTTGGAGCGAATAGCCGTCCCGCGTGCTCATCCGTCTTACCTGTTCGCCCGTTCCGAATACCTCTACACTACCATCCGTCATCACGCCATCCACATCGAAAACAAATGTCCGGATCGATTTGAATTTTTCAAGTACGCTCATAATAAGTTAATGGGTTAATTAACGGGCCGTAAAAATAGCTGAATTCCGCCTTAGGAGGCCGGAATTTCCTTCACACCGTAATATTCCTCTATTTTAATTGTAAATAAACTATACAACTCTTTTATATCCTTGTAATTGGATAATAATTTTAAATGCCTTTCGCTCGTGGTTCCATCCCCCCTGACGGCCGGTCCCGTTTGCATATCCCGGGGCGCAAAATGGCTTATCCGTCCGGCGGTTTCGCGGATGAGCGGCTGCAACAGGGAAAAATCGATGCCCTCCTTCCCGCAGAAATCATCGGCCAGCGTATACAGGAAGTTGGTGAAATTATTGACCAGCACGGCTCCCAGATGCAGCTTGAGCCTGTCGCTGTCACCGGCCCGCTGCACCTGCCGGGACAATGTCGCCGCAAACGTCTCGATCACCGGGAGGTCTTCCGGCCGATGGGCATCCACCAGCAGCGGGATCTCCGGATAAGGACGAACAGCCGCCTTCAGGCTTTGTAGTGGATAAAGGACGCCGCAATGAGCGCTGACCGGCAGCAGGGCGGAGAGGGCGACAGCTCCTGCGGTATGCACTACCAGTCTGCCCGGCAGCGACAAGACATCTCCCAGCCCTTCGAGACCCCGGTCGCTGATAGCCGCTATATAAATATCTGCTGCCGGGTCGATCTCCTCCCACCGTGTCGTATAGCCGCATCCCCATTCCCCTGCCAGCCGCGCCGCCGGCTCCGGGCTGCGCGCAACAACCTGCAGCATGTCATGTCCGGCCGCTACCATCTTTCCGCCCAGCACCGTGGCGACATTTCCCGATCCGATCATTACGACTTTCATTGCGTATTTTTGTGATATCATGAAGTTAAAGCAAAAACTCGCAATACGTTATTCGCGCGCGGAGCTAAATATCCTTTCGCTTGTTAACGTCCGGAAGGCAGCCATCAAGGCCTTCCGTCTTTTTTGCATGCCACAGAAAAAAACAGCCGGAAAATACCCCGAGATTTTCTCCACCGGCGAACGGCTGGCCTTCCGCCTCGAAGGGCATACCATCCGCGGCCATCGCTGGCTGCCCTATACCGACTCCCTCAAGCCAGATCCCACGTCCCTGAAAAAAGTACTGATCGCCCATGGCTTCGAATCCTCTTCCCGGACCTTCGACACTTATATTGCCGCCCTGCTGAAACAAGGTTATGAAGTCTTCGCCTTCGACGCCCCTGGTCATGGCCGCTCCGGCGGAAAGCGTATCCTGCTGACGGACTATGTGCGGATGCTGCAGCTCATCGAGCAAAACTACGGGCCTTTTCAGGCCTGGATCGGGCATTCATTAGGCGGCCTCGCGCTGGCGCTCTCCCTTGAAGATATGCCGGCTGGTCCGAAGGGTCGCCTGGTCCTGATCGCGCCTGCCGTAGAGATGACTTCCGCGGTCGATACTTTCGCGAAGGTGCTGGGACTGTCGACGGAGGTCGTGAAGGAGATGGACCGGTATGTGCAGGAGATCAGCGGTCACCCTTTTTCCTGGTATTCCCTTCGTCGTGCCATCGGCCATGTACAGGCCAATATACTCTATTGCCAGGATGAAGATGACCTCATCGTTCCGCCGGCCCCCGCCCGGCAGATAGAGCAGGACGGACATGCCCATGTCCGGTTCATCTTTACCAGTGGTTTGGGCCATCGAAATATTTACAAGGTTCCGGAGATGCTGGACCAGGTCATCGCCTTCCTTTAGCTGTTCTTTCC
>PMUF01000460.1 GCA_003167015.1 Chitinophagaceae bacterium
CGGGTGCGAGCGAAGTGAAATCTTTTTGGATCTGGTCGGAGAGGGCCTGTGCCTGTCCGGGGCGACCGATGATGTCGCCGAGGCAACGGATCATGCCGAGTGCGGCTGCGAGGTCGGGGATATCGCTGACCCACACCGGGAATTGAGTGGCGAGGGACTCGATCTGCTCACGAACGTTCTCCTCCTTATTGGCGATAATGAGATGGGGTTGGAGGGCGGCTATTTTTTCGGGGTGGATGTCTTTGGTGCCCCCTATCCGGGGCTTGGTACGAAACCATTCCTGAGGGTGGATGCAGAATTTGGTGATGCCGACGATTTCAAAGGAGGGGGATGGGGAATCCTGTCCGAGGGTATAGAGCAGTTCCGTTTGAGAGGGCACCAGGGAGACGATGCGGAGGGGAGAATGAAAAGGGTGGTCAAGGGTGATGGTTCTGCCTAACTGGTCGGTAAAAGACGGCATGCGGAAAGATTAGGAGCGCAAGATAGGAAAGAAGAACGAAGGGGGAGAGAGCGGGGAA
Source organism: Chitinophagaceae bacterium (assembly GCA_003167015.1). Taxonomy (GTDB): domain Bacteria; phylum Bacteroidota; class Bacteroidia; order Chitinophagales; family Chitinophagaceae; genus Puia. Next base: position 519 of record PMUF01000460.1, read on the forward strand.
CGAGGGCTAATGGGGGCAGTGGGGGATCTCCGATGAAGGCCTCCTGCTAAATTCTTGTGCTGATCAATTTAGCAGGAGGGTACCGCGATCAAAGCAGTGGTTTAACGTGATAGGATAGGACTGCCTTTTAGGTTTTTCCGGACGTTGGATTTTGTAAGACGTTTAGTTTTTCTGGACGATCAAAAATGAACCGATCAGGAATATGGATTAGGGTGTACAGGTTTCAAAGAAAATAGAAGTTGACTGATACTGGATCTTACCTGGAATTTCTTTTTGGATATTGGGTTCGGTTTCTACGAATATTGGATTTACGGGACTCGGTTTTGGTTTTTCGGGGATATTGGGTGATTGATACTATCAATCAACTTCTGAATCAAAAATAATTTGTTAAAGTTGATTAATCAATAGAGGTTTTGCTTTATTTATGTGCTTCACTAATTACTAACGCTTTCGTAATCATCTCATAATGCGTTGGTGAACTTTCGTTTCGATCATTCGTAGAACTACGATTATTGCGGTGAATTGCCCGGTAAAGACACGATAACCGGTACAAAATGCTCCGTGACGGTCAGATGGCGACTGCGGGATCTACGCGGGGTAGTGGGTGGTCAAGCGCGAGGTGCGGAATACGCCGGGGAGAGCAGGATCAGGCACCCATGGCCTGGATCAAATCGTACTTGGTGATGATATGGTAGTTGCCGCTGTCATCTTTGCCTAAAACGGCCCCATTCTCGCGACTGATGAGGGTGCTGAGTCGTTCCAGCGGAGTATCGAAGGAGACAACGGGATAGGGCTTTTCCAGCACTTCGCCTATCGTCCTGCCTTTCAGGTCAGCGCCATCCGTCATCATGTGGGAGAAGAGACCGCTTTCGCTGATGGCGCCAATCACTTCGCCGTTCTCTAATACGGGAAGATTGTCGATGTGGTATTTCTGCATGAGCTCAAAAGCTTCGGTGACGGTCTGGTCAGCGCTGGCGGTGATCAGCCGTTTGGTACCGCGGCTGGCTATGATATCCTTGAAGGTCTTGACATCCATGAACCCCCGTTCCATCATCCATTGATCGTTATAAATTTTACCCACATAGCGACTTCCGTGATCATGCAGGATGACGACTACGAGATCGTCCTTTTTCAGGCGGTCTTTCAATTGAAGCAGCCCCTGCATGGCGGTCCCGGCACTGTAACCGCAAAATAGTCCTTCCTCCCTGGCGATGCGACGGGCCATGATGGCAGCATCCTTATCTGTCACCTGCTCGAAGGCATCCACGAATTTCATATCGTAATTCTGCGGGACAAAATCCTCTCCGATGCCTTCGCTGATATAGGGATGTACTTCATTCATGTCGACCTCGCCGGTGCGGAAATATTTGGTGAGCAGGGAGCCGAAAGGGTCCATCGCCCACACCTGGATGGCGGGATTCTTTTCCTTAAGGAACATGGCTGTGCCGGTGACTGTGCCGCCGGTGCCGGTGGCGACGACGAGATGGGTGACTTTTCCATCGGTCTGCTGCCAGATCTCCGGGCCGGTGGTTTCATAATGGGCGAGCCGGTTGGCGAGGTTGTCGTATTGATTAGCGTGAAAAGAATGGGGGATCTCCTTCGCAAGGCGGCGGGCGATGGAGTAGTAAGAGCGTGGATCATCGGGTTCGACATTCGTAGGGCAGACGATCACTTCTGCGCCCAGGGCTTTGAGGATATCGATCTTTTCCTTGGACTGCTTGTCGGTGGTGGTGAAGATGCATTTATATCCTTTGACGACGGCAGCCAGGGCCAATCCCATTCCGGTATTACCGGAAGTGCATTCGATGATCGTGCTACCGGGCTGCAGTTTACCTTCCTGTTCGGCCACTTCCACCATTTTGAGGGCCATACGGTCTTTGGCGGAGTTGCCGGGATTAAAATATTCTACCTTCGCCAGTACCGTACATGTCCAATCCCTGGTTATTTTATTCAATCTGATCAGGGGAGTGTGCCCGATTGTTTCCAGAATGTTGCTCTTAATATCCATACCGGCGATTTGTTGTGGGGCAAAGGTATTGAATTTACGGTTTGGCCCTGGTATTAAGCCTCGGTTTCCGGTCGGTGACCCTGTTGAAAAATCAAAATTTTTTCTTTCGCACGAAACTTTACATTTGCTGCCCGTCATAACAGGGTTACCATGGAACCAGTATATATCCGTAAGATCGCAGAAAAATTAAGCTTTAGCCTCAAACAGGTCAACAACATTTACGACTTGCAGGCAGAGGGGGCTACCATTCCTTTCATGGCCCGTTACCGCAAGGAGGCTACGAGCAATATGGATGAGGTCCAGATCAACGATGTGGTAGAGCAGATCAAATATTTTGCCGAGCTCGACAAGCGGAAGGAAACGGTGCTGAAGACCATCGAGGGTCTTGGCAAATTGAACCCGGAGTTAAAAACGCGGATCGACAATTGTTACGATGCGACGGAACTGGAGGATATTTATCTGCCCTATAAACCCAAGCGAAAGACAAGGGCCACGACGGCCATCGAGAAGGGGCTCGAACCGCTGGCGGCATTGGTGTTTGCGCAGGGCAGCGTCGACCCTGCGGAAGAGGCGGTGAAGTTTGTGAACGATCAGGTAAAAGATACAAAAGAGGCCTTGCAGGGGGCGCGGGATGTCATCGCGGAATGGATAGCTGAGCATGAGCAGGCCCGAAATAAAGTGAGACAGCTGTTCACGCAATCCGCCGCACTAAGCAGCAAGGTAGTGGCAGGTAAAAAAGAGGAAGAGGAAGCGCAGAAATACCGGGATTACTTCGAGTTCAGCGAGTCATTGGCCGCTTGCCCATCCCATCGGATACTGGCTATTCGCCGGGGGGAGAAGGAGGGCTATCTCATCATGGACATCACTATCGATAAGGTAACGGCGGTGGATGAACTGGACCGGATATTTGTGAAGGGCTCCGGCGCCTGTTCGGGCGAGGTGAAAAAGGCTGTCGAGGATTCATTCGACCGCCTGTTGAAATCTTCTATCGAGAATGAGTTCCGGCTGATCAGTAAGAATAAGGCCGATGAGGAAGCCATCCGTGTCTTTGCGGAGAATCTGCGGCAATTGCTGCTGGCTTCGCCGCTGGGGTCCAAGCGGATACTGGCCCTGGACCCGGGTTTTCGCACCGGCTGTAAAGTAGTCTGCCTGGATGCGCAGGGGAATTTCGTTCATAACAGCACTATTTATCCACATCCGCCGCAGAACGAGGCATCCGCCAGCATTGCAACGCTGCGGCAACTGGTCGACCGCTATGATATCGAAGCGATCGGTGTAGGTAACGGGACGGCAGGCCGTGAGACCGAGCAACTGGTCCGGGGCATCGACTTCGGCAAAAAGGTCCTTATTTTCATGGTGAACGAGAGCGGAGCCTCGATTTATTCTGCGTCCGAGGTAGCCCGCGAGGAATTTCCGGACCAGGATGTCACCGTCCGGGGAGCGGTGAGCATTGGCCGGCGGCTGCTGGACCCGCTGAGTGAGCTGGTCAAGATAGATCCCAAGTCTATCGGGGTGGGGCAATACCAGCATGATGTGAATCAGAACAAGCTGAAGGATGAATTGGACCGCGTCGTAGAAAGTTGTGTGAACCATGTAGGCGTGGATCTGAATACTGCCAGCAAGCATCTGCTGACATACGTATCGGGTCTCAGCGCGACGCTGGCGAAGAATATTGTTGAATACAGGTTAAAGAATGGCGCTTTTTTTAGCCGGGAAGAACTAAAAAAGGTCAGCTTAATGGGTCCCAAGACCTTCGAGCAGTGTGCGGGATTCCTGCGCATCCGGGAAGCCGTCAATCCGCTGGACAACAGTGCCGTTCATCCGGAGAGCTATCATGTCGTAGAGGAGATGGCGTCGGACCTCCAATGCTCGGTCGCGGATCTTATCTCGCAGCAGGAATTGCGGAAAAAGGTGGTCAGGAAGAAATATATTTCGGAGGCGGTGGGTGAATTCACCATTGACGATATCCTGAAAGAGTTGGAGAAGCCGGGCCGTGATCCACGGAACCCGATCGAAGAATTCCGCTTTGAAGAGACGATCAAGACCATGGAAGACCTGAAGCAGGGCATGACGGTGCCTGGGATCGTGACCAATATCACTCAATTCGGGGTGTTCGTGGATATCGGCGTCAAGCAGGATGGGTTGGTGCATATTTCGCAGCTGAG
>PMUF01000497.1 GCA_003167015.1 Chitinophagaceae bacterium
CATTCCCTCGCTGTTCGCCAGGATATTCCGGTCAAATCCATTTCCATCATCTTCGACGGTAATGCTCAAGGTATCTCCTTCCCGGATCAGCTGCACGAGGGCCCGGCTGGCCTGGGCGTGCCGGATGACGTTATTCACCAGCTCCTGTACGATGCGGTAAATGGCAGCCGCTATGATAGGCGGAATGGTCGTTTCGTCAATATCGTACGACTGATAGGTCAATGGGAGCACTCCGCTCTGGCCGACACTCTGGCAAAAGTCCCTGAGGGCCGTATCGAGGCCGAATTTGATCAAACCCTCCGGCATCATGTTATGAGCGACCCGTCTCAATTCATTGATAGACATGTCCAGTATGCTCATGCTCCGGTCGAAGGCGTCCGCATCCCGCCCGGCGACGATAAGGTCATCCTTGATGTTCGTAAAAGAAAATTTCGCGCTCGACAGGATACTACCCAACCCGTCATGGAGATCCTTGGCCAGGCGCGTGCGCTCCTCTACCTGACCTTGCAGCACCGCCTGCGTCGCCAGCAGCTGCTTTTCCTTCTCCAGCTCGAGGATCCGTTTCTCCTGCAGCAACGCGCCGGCGACCAGCAGTCGTTTCTTGTTCTGATAGTTACGATAGTAGAGCGTGCCTGTCAGCACGACGGCCACCATCAGCCCGATCAGCCCCCAGATAGTCATTGTTCTTTGTTTCAGCCCCAGCTGCTGGAGCTTCCTTTGCTCGTTGAGCGAGTCGATCTGTGCCTGCTTCTTGTCTAATGCATATTTGCCTTCGATGTCCTTGGTATTTTTGAGCACCTTGTCCGACAGCATGACGTCGTCAAGGGAATCCTTCAGCCGGTCATAATAATCGGAGTTCTTTTGATCCCCTTGGGCTATTTCCACATTGGCGGCTTCCTTGTACGCCTCCCGCAGCAACACGATAGACCCGCTTCGTTGGGCAATACCGATTGCTCCCAGCATAGATTGCTCAGCCTGCTTGAAGTCTTTTTTGGCCAGGTAGTAGTATTTAAGCCCGATGTACGCATAGCATTGCCCCTCCAGGTTCTGTAATGATAAAGCCATTGGCATTAATTTCTCCGCAATAGGTTTGATCAGGTCATACCGGCCAAGTCCGATATAGGCATAATTCATATTGATCAATATCGGGATTTCGTCAGCCCGAAAATGTTGCTTTTCGCAAAGGTTCCAACCTTCCCGCAATACGACCAGCGCCGTATCGTACCGTCCCATATTGATCAGGGCGTCAGCGAAATTGATCAACGCCGAGGTCCTGACGGGCTCTCCGATCTGACGGGCCAGTAAAATGCCTGTCAAAGAGTAATTGTAGGCGCTTTTATAATCTTTCAGCCGGCTATATATTTCTGCGATGTTGCCGTCGCCCATAGCTACCAAGGCGGTATATTTCAACGCTTCATACCCCGCGAGCGCCTTGAAGTAGAAGTCCAGCGCCGCGGTATAATCCCCCTTACGCCCATACAATACCGCCGTATTGTTATAAATATTGCACAGCGCTTTTGTCAGGCCGGACTTTTGGGCAAACCCGATAGCCGAAAGGTCCATGGACAGGCCTTCATCCAATTTGTTCGAATCAGCCAGGATCAACGCCTGCATGCTCAGCGAGATCGCCTTATCAACCCATAAATGAAGCCTTTCGCTCAACGCGCCGAACGACTTCGCATACCATGCCGCCGAGTCCGGCATGTCATGGTTCAGGTATAGTATCCCCAGATCCCGCATCGTCCGCACCTTGTTGGAATCTTCCCCCTCCCGCGACAGGACATGCAACAGGCTGTCCCGCTGCCCCGTCCAGGGTTCCTGACCCGATGAGAAGAGAGCAGTGAATATAAAGCACGGGATGAGCAATAATAACCTTATCAAAGGAGGGCGCTTAGCGATGTATAAAAGTAATAAGCCAATACCGATTTTAAAATACACCTTTTAGATGATATGCGAGGCTTATGATGCAAAGTAGCTTTGTGTTCTTAAACCAACTAAAAATGAAATCCCTTTACCAATTCCTCTGCTGCACCGTTGCGCTCGGTCTTTGCGCCGGCCAACTCTTTGCTCAACAAGGTGATTTTAAGCTGCCCGGTTCCGGGCTGCAGGCCTATCACCCGATCAGGAAATGGCGCGGGGTTGATATTCAATCGTATCTAAGGGGGATCGGCTATTTCGGCGGCGCTTATAATACGGCGACGGGTACACAGGCGCTGTACCAGAACACCGGCGGCTACAACACCGCGGACGGATATCAGGCCATGTATGCTTCCACCACAGCCGCCTATGATGTGGCAGTCGGTTATCAAGCGTTATCCAATTGCACATCCTGTTACGAAAATACCGCCATCGGATCTTTGTCGATGTTCCAGTCCGCCTCTGGCGTTTTATGGAGCACGGCAGTCGGGACGCGGAGTTTAGAGTTCCTCACGACGGGTTGGGGCAATACGGCAGTCGGAAATGGCGCCGGCGGAGGCATCACGACAGGGGGCAATAATGTAGCAGTGGGGTACGCTGCGCAGGGGTGGGTTACGGGAGCAGGCAACAATAACATCGCCATAGGAGGCACAGCTATGGGTTACACGTCCGGAAGCAACAATACGGCGGTCGGGAATGCGGCGCTTTATGGCGCCAATGGGTCATCAGAGAGCAATAGCACGGGAATCGGATTTGATGTTTTGTATTACAGCAATTCGGCTACCGGAAACAATACGGCTGCCGGCAACTATTCTATGTATGAAAATACTACAGGAGGCGTTAATGCGACCAGCGGCGCCTATACTCTGTATAGTAATACCACCGGCAGCCAAAATTCGGCCATCGGCGCTTACGCATTATATGGTAATACATCGGGATATAATAATGCGGCAAATGGTTATTTGGCGATGTATCAGAACACATCGGGATATTACAACCTGGCAGATGGCGCTTATGCAGGTTGCGACAATACGACGGGCAGCGACAATACGGCGGTGGGCGGCTTTGCCACTGTAAGCAGCGGGGCCCTGAGTAATACAACGGCATTGGGCTATGAGGCTATACCATCCTCCAGCAATCAAATCATTCTCGGTAATTCAAGTGTGACGAGCATCGGCGGCGCTGTCGGTTGGACCAATTTCAGCGATGGCCGTTATAAAAAGAATATCCAGCAAAACGTCCCTGGTCTCGCCTTTATCAACAGGCTGACCCCCATTACGTATACGCTCGACATTGACGGCATCGAAACAAAATTGCACCAGAATGACAAGTCGCCTTCTATCAAGGGTCTCACCAGCAAGCCCAATTATCTCGATGACCCCATCCTGAAACAGGCCATACAAGAGAAATCGGCGATCACCTACACCGGCTTCGTAGCACAGGATGTGGAAAAGGCAGCCGACTCCGTTGGCTTCACCTTCAGCGGCATCGACAAGCCGAAAGATATCAACCAAAGTTTCTATGGCCTCCGCTACGGCGATTTTGTAGTACCCCTCGTTAAAGCAGTACAGGAGCTTTCCGCCTCCAGCGATAAAAAAGATTCGGTGATCAATGCCATACAGAATGCCGCACAGGAAAAATTCGATTCCCTCCAAACGCAGATCAACCAACTCAGGGCCTTACTGTTGGCAAAGAACACATCGGCGATGTCGGGTGCTTCGCTTGATCAGAATGTGCCGAATCCATTCACCGGATCAACCACGATCGGCTATAGCCTGCCCAAGGGAACCAGCTCGGCACAATTACAGATCACCGATATGAGCGGCAACGTACTGGCCATCATCCCACTGTCGGGCAACGCCGGCAAAAGTACGCTATCCGCCAGTCTTTCCGGTCGCGCGTCGGGAACCTATCTGTACTCCCTCATCGTCGACGGCCATTTGGCAGGCACCAAACAAATGGTTTTATTCTGATCTCAGGCTTATCCCCGGCGCTTTCTCCCCTCCACCGCAACAAGAGATTAATTCACGGCGCAAAAAAATCACTCTTGTCTCCGACAGCCGTCCTTGTGCAGCTCATAATGATATCCTGCAAATCGGCGCCCGTACTGTTCAGGGGGTCAATGGCCTTTACCAGCTCTGTCCTCAACCTGAAAAGCTCCTCCCTGTTGAATTTTGTGGATTCTTTGACCAGTTCCAGCTTCATTCGCTGCTCCTGTTGATCTTGTTTGGGATTGAAGATTGCGTTTAACTGACTGCATTGATCACAAATGCCATTCTTATTGATCAACGCACACCTGTGTTCATAAACATCCGTCATCGTCGCCCTCGCATCATTCAACAGATGTTTTATCACCCCCTCCGTCTGGTTCAGGATAAGGCAAATCTCTTTGACCTTAAAATCGTACATATCCTTTAAGATCAGCGCTACCTGGTTTTCGATCGGCAAGGTTTTCGAAATGCAGGTAAAACAAAAATCGATATGCTCTTTCATTTCATAAACCCCTTTACCCGAGGTTTGATGAACATTCCGGAAGGTCTGTGCAATTTCCGGCGTATTGATCGCTAAATAGGCGCCCTGGTCCTGTGCATCGGCCGGCCACCGCTTTAACTTCTTCAAATGGTCATACGCCAGGTGAGTGGCAATCGTAAATACCCAGGTCTTCAACGAAGAATCCTGCCTGAAAGTAGACAATTTATCGAATGCCTTGATGAAGGTATCATGTGTCAGATCATCCACATCGTTCCGATCGGTAAGCAACCGGTAGAGATATGATTTTAACTGACTTTGAAATTCGGCGAAAAGCGTCTGAAACGCATTGATATCGCCCTTTAAAGCACTCTTAAGGAATTCTTCATTTTCCATTGTTCAAGCGAATTGTAAGTTAAGTTATATGACATTCAATTTTCCGCAATCGACATCGACGATATGACTGTTAAAGGTAATCCCATTATCAGAAGCCAGGAAGGCAGCCAATTCACCTACATTCTTCAGCGTGGGCCCGGTTTGCAGGATATCGAATCTTTTGTACACCTGTTGCGTAAATTGCTCCTTCGGAATGCCCAGGTGCTTTGAAAAGTCACCGATCATCTCCGACATCTTGTGAGACCCCAATAGGGCGGCCGGGCAAATACAGGTCACCTTGATACCCTTCCCTCCGAACTCCGCGGCCAACACCCGGGTCAATGCTTCGATGGCCGCACAGGAGGCCGCAAATCCTGCCATATTGGGGGTTTTCATTCTCGATAAGGCGGATGACAACAGTAAGATCGTTCCTTCAGATGCAGTCTGTATCATATACTTCGCCGCTGACCTGGAGGTAAGAAACTGGGAGCCGCAGAACTTTTGCAAGGGACTCATGAACTGTTCAAAAGTGACGGTCGTACTGGGCGAACCACTGCCCGCGTCCTGGTAATAATTCCCGATCCCGTTGAATACCACATCCAATTTACCGTTGTCCGCGACGACCTTTTGGAAAAAGTTGTCGATTTCGGTCTCATTCAATGCGTCCACGCTGGCCGCTTCCGCCTGTCCGCCATCCGCCGAGATCTCTTTAGCCAAAGCCTTCACCGCCCCGAGGTTCCTGGCGGTTACATATACTTTCGCTCCCTGTTGGGCAAGTGACCGGGCCACGGCGCCGGCAATTTCTCCCGAGGCCGCAAATATGACTGCTACTTTGTTTTTCAGCTTTTCCATTTTGTTCGTGTTTCTTCTCTGACGATTGAGCCGGACAAAACGGTCGGAACCTACACCAACGCAGCCTTCCTGGTATACTTCGCCCGGTAATCCAGGGGGGATAAACCCGTTATTTTTTTAAAAACTTCCCTGAACGCCTTATCATCTGAATAGCCCACTTCATACATGACTTCCAGCACCGTTTTCCTGCCCTTTTCCAGCGCATTTTTGGCGACTTCTACTTTTGCCCGCTGCCAGTATTCCACCGGCGTATTGCCCGTCGCCTTAATAAATCGCCGGTCAAAATTTCGCCTGCTGATCGCCAGTTTCGAGGCCAGCTCCTCAAAAGAAATTTTTTCGCTCAGCTTGTCTTCGATGTAAGCCTGCGCCCTCTCAATCAATTCGTCCCCATGATCTTTCTGCGCCCCGAAGATGTGAAAAGGCGACTGCGACGTCCTGTCCATGTCGATTTGATACATTTTCGAACAGACCACGGCCGTCTCGCGGTCAAAATATTGTTCAATCAGTAAGAGTACCAAGTGCAGGAAGGAGTATGCGCCGCCATTGGTATAGATGCCCTGTTCGACGGTGATCAGCTTATCGGTTTGAAGGTTGACCTTCGGAAAAAGTCGTCTGAAATCAATGGCCGCAATCCAGTGCGTCGAGCAGGTTTTCCCATCCAGTAAGCCGGTGGCGGCCAGCAAAAACGCGCCGGTACAAATACTCGCAATTTCCGCTGAGTTCTTATATTGCTGCGTGACCCAGTGAATGAGCTCTCTGTTCTCCTTCACGATAGTATCATAATAATGACCCACAGAAGGGATGATCACCAGGTCCGCTTTTTTCATGCTTTTGATATCCTCAGGATAAACCGAAAAGAAACCGAGATCCAGTTTTAGTTCCGTGACGAATCCGGCTATATGGATATCGATCAGCGACGGGTTGCCCATTTTTTGCCAATACTCATTGGCCCGGCTCAGGATTTCCAGCGTACCCATTATGCTGCTGAGATCAGCGTACCCATTGGGGACCACGATTATGACCTGCTTCATGGTAAAATATTTTAACCAAGATACGACGATATCTTGTCCAAATCAACCCGGCAAAATGTCTATTTCGCACCCTGCCAAAGCCCAATCGGCGCTGTACTTTTACATCATCATCAAACTAAGCGTCATGAAAAACAAAGTCATTTTAATTACAGGAACCAACAGTGGTTTCGGCTGGCTTGCGGCTACCGGCTGCGCCGCCTTAGGGCACAAAGTATATGCTACCATGCGGGATACAAAAGGTCGCAACGCCGAAAAAGCGAAAGCCCTGGCCCGGCAGCCAAATGTAAACGTGTTGGACGTGGAATTGACCAGCGGAAGGTCTGTCAATGAGGCGATGGCCACCATCCTCGAAAAGGAAGGAAGAATTGATGTAGTAGTCAATAATGCAGGAGTCTACGCCACCGGAATTGCTGAAACGTTTACGGAAGAGGACCTGGAAAAAGTAATGGATGTGGATGTGAAGGGACCCTGGAGGATCATCAGAGCCGCTTTACCTCACATGCGCAGGCAGGGAGAGGGATTAATCATTAATATATCAAGCGTATCAGGTCGTTTCTCTTTTCCCTTCCAAACGGTTTACAACACGGCGAAGTTTGCCATTGAAGGTCTGACGGAAGGTTTATATTATGAAGTGCGACCCCTGGGCGTGGATGTGGTGATGATCCAACCCGGCGCTTTTCCGACTGAAGTTTGGGGGAAAATAGTCAATGGTTCAGATACTGACCTGATCGCCGCCTATGGCGACCTGGCAAAAGTGCCTCAACAAATCGGGGCGGGTGTAGCGCAAATGTTTGAAGCGATGAAACCCAATCCCCGCTTAGTAGCCGATGCCATCGTGAACCTGATTGATACCCCGGCCGGTAAAAGACCTTTAAGGACGGTGGTGGACCCAGTAACCGGAGCCCTCACGGAAAACGCAAATAAGCAGGTAAAAGAACAATTCGATCATTTTTTAACTGCATTCGGCATGCAGGAAATGTTGAGTTAAAAACAGAAATAAAATGAAAACACAGGATTACACCGTCAGCATTACGGTGAAGGCGACAGCACAGCAAGCATTCGAAAGCATCAACAACGTAACAAAGTGGTGGACCGAAAACCTCGAAGGGCATTCGAAAAAACTGAATAATGAATTCACCGTCCGCTTTGGCGACGTACATATGTCCACACAAAAATTGGTGCAGCTAATCCCGGACAAAAAAGTAGTCTGGCTGGTCACTGACAGCTACCTCAGCTTTGTGCCGGACAAGGACAAGTACGAATGGACCGGTACTAAAATCAGTTTTGACATTTCGTCCCTGGACGGCCAAACGACCATCCAATTTACCCACATCGGTTTAACACCGAAACTGCCATGCTATGGAGGTTGTTCAGGAGCCTGGACCGGATATATTGAAGGAAGCTTGCTGAAACTATTAACCAAAGGAAAGGGAACGCCGGAATTGAAGGTGGGTTAGGCCGGCGTCTATTCCGATCTCAGGCTCTCCACCGGGTTCGCCAAAGCAGCCTTGATCGCCTGGGTACTGATCGTGACCACCGCAATCAGCAACGCGCCCGCGCCGGCCAGCACGAAAAGCCCCCCATTCAACGTGGTCCGGTAGGCAAAACCCTGCAGCCACCGGTGCATGGCCAACCAGGATATCGGACATGCAAACGCCGACGCTATCACAACCAGCCTGACAAAATCCCCTGACAAAAGTCCCACGATACCCGTGACGCTTGCCCCCAGTACCTTTCGGATGCCGATCTCCCGGGTCCGTTGCAGCGTACTGTAAGCGGAAAGCCCCAGCAACCCCAGGCTGGAAATAAACAGCGCCAATGCGGAAAAATAGATGAAAAGACGACCAAACCTTTCCTCAGACCCATACTGGCTATTGAAGTCTTCATCCAAAAAGAAATAAGAAAAGGGCCTGTTGGGGATCGCCTTTTGCCATTGATCAGCCAGCGCGGACAGCGTGCCGGGCAGATTACCCGTATTGACCTTGATAGAAAGAAATTGCAGCCACCATTGGCCGGTCTGAATACATAAAGGTTGTATCGGCTCCTTCAGCGAATGAAAATGAAAGTCATCCACTACCCCGATGATCGTATGGGCAGCGTTATCCCCTTCCCCTATAGTGCGCCGGCCAATCAACTGCCCGAGCGACGACTCCGTATACCCAAGGCTCAGGGCAGCCGTTTTATTCACGATGACACTCGCGGAATCATTGCGGGTGTCTTTGTAAAAATTCCTGCCCGCCAGCAGCCTTATCTTATATAAAGGAAGAAAATCGGCGTCAGCATTGTAAAAAGCCACGTTCATCCGTTGCCGACTCCCCCTGCTGTTCTCCATATTCACCGGCCAGATGTCGCCTCCCTGATCGTTATACGTCCGCCCCGGAACGGCAGAGGTGAGGGAAGAACCTTCCACGGCAGGAATCGCCGCAATGTTCCTTTTGAAGTCGAGATGGAGGGAATCCCCGCTACCGGGAACAACCAGCACCTGGTCATTGTCAAAACCCAGCGGCTGATGCTCCATAAAATTCAACTGCGAGTATACCACCAGGGTACTCACGACCAGGCTGATGGATATCGTATATTGCGCCACTACCAACACCTTCCTGAGAACGACGCCCCGGCTCCCTGAAGAAAAATGTCCCTTCAACACAATGACCGGCTTAAAAGAGGACAGCACCAGCGCCGGATAGACCCCCGCCAACAATCCGATCCCCAACGCAAGCACCAACAGCCAAAAGGGATAAGCCATGCTATCGAAAATGCCGGTACTGATGGTTTTGCCCGATAGCTGGTTGAATAAAGGCAGCAGAAAATGACACAACGCAAGGGCCACGCAAAAGGCAACCACCGCTATCAGCATCGATTCGATCAAAAACTGCCCGATCAGCTGACCACTCTTTGCGCCCGCACATTTCCGGATACCCACTTCTTTCGCCCTCTCCACGGAACGCGCCGTGCTGAGATTGATAAAATTGACCGCCGCGATCAGCAGGATAAAGATCCCGATCACCGTCAGGATATGTACGTTATCCAGACTGCCCGTTACCGGCGCGCCATAGGCAGAATGCAGGTAGATCGAGGTCAGGGGCTCCAGCCATAAGGTATACTGCGTATTCCTGCTCTTCAGTTCACTCCCTTCATATTTCTGTACCAGCGCAGGCAGCTTCGACTGCACGACAGCAGGGTCTGCCTCCGGCGACAACAGCACGTAAGTCGAAAAAAGATAATCGCCCCAGCTGGCTTCCACCCAGGGTTGTATCGACTGGGTATAAGTGGCCATCGAGACCATCATATCCGCCCTGAAATGGGAGTTTTCAGGAATATCCTTCATCACCCCGGTGACAATGCCGGGTAAATTCCGGCCGGTCAGCAGCAGGTGCCGGCCAACCGGGTTCGAATGGCCAAAATATTTCACCGCCGCCGTTTCCGACAGGACGATGCTATTCGGCTGATGTAAGGCTGTGCGGGAGTCTCCGTATAATAACGGAAAGTCAAAAACGGAAAAAATGGAAGAGTCCGCCCAGATGGTATGTGTTTCCTGGAATTTAAAATTGTCCTTTTGTATCAGCACGCTGCCATTGATGAACCGGGTCACCTGCTGTACCTGCGGGAATTCGGCCTTCATCGATCTGGCCAGCGGGCCGGGCGTCACGTACCAACGCAGGGTCTCCGCATTAGACTTCAGGTCGCCCACCACCCGGCAGATCCGGTCCGCCTTTTGGTGGAACCGGTCATAGCTCAATTCAAAATGAACATACAGGAAGATCAGGAAACAGCAGGCCATGCCCACTGCCAGGCCGGTCACGTTGATAAGGCTGTAGGCCCGCTTCCGCCATAGGTTGCGGAAAGCAATTTTGAAATAATTTTTCAGCATATTTTGACCTTGATTTATTCCATCCACTATTCCGCTCTCAGGCTCTCCCCGGG
>PMUF01000274.1 GCA_003167015.1 Chitinophagaceae bacterium
TTAATATAGAACGAGAAAACGACACAAAGGGTTGAAAGAAAGTAATTCCGGCGCTCGGCCAGCGCAAAGGCCAGGACTGTTAACCCTGCCATGAGCCCGTTGCTTTGTGTGTTTTGTATCGATAACAGCATCTCCAGCAGGCAAAACAGCAGGATCCAGCTCTTCTTTTCATCGCTTATCCCCGGCAAAAGCCGCACACCGGCATACAGACACAACGAATTGATCAGGTTCCATAAAAGGAGACCGAGGATGTCCGGCATCCATGACAACAGTCCAAAACACAGCGCAAATCCCGGACTGTATTTGTACAGGTCCCAATGATCGTCGGGGAACAGCTGATAGATATCCCTGCCCTGTACAAGATGGTAAAATGAGAATTTGAAAATGCGAAAGTTATTATAATCGATATAAGGCCGGCCTCCGGGAATATAGACCTTCGGGCCTGCCATCAGCCCCTGCGCAGCGGCAATGACGGATATCAATATATAGGCGAACAGTACGATGGAAAGACTCCTGGATTGCCAGGTCCTGAGCAGATTAGCCTTAGTCAGGTTCATAGTGTTAATGTGAATACATTGAATTGTCTAATTGGTGTAGGCCGCCATTCCGGCACAATCACAATCTTTCTCCACGGGCACCTGCAATATACTGGCAAAATGCTGGTAATATCCTATCCTGTCTTTCCGTTCTCCACGGATCGCAGGCGCCTTGCTGTTGCATTCGACATTGCCATTGATAAGGTTGATCGTCATGCCGAACCCGGGTCGTCGTCCGAGCTGACGATCTTTTGCGGTCGGCTGCCATCCGCCCGTCATAACGGCGTGGCAGGAAGGCTCGGACCCATCTGCCCGCATCCAAAACCATAGCGCCGTTTGGAAGGCGATCACCCCGTCATGGCTCACCAGCTCAGGATGGGCCAGCAACGGTAGCCCAAGGTCGGCGCCCGCCTGTCCATAATTATAAGGATAAGTTAGTTGTATCGGCCCCCGGCCATAGTAAGATTTTCCGGGTACGGCCCGGTAGAGGCCGCCATCGGAGATATTGTATTGTTTACAATGCCCATCCAGGCAGGCCTGCTCTTCCGTATAATACAGCCCCCAGACATAAGGACCTCCCGGCGCTCCGGGACCTCCGCCAGTCGTTTCGTGAGCGACTTCAGCGAAAAATGCGGCCATCTCACGCCGGCGAACCCCCGCGTCGCCGGTACCGGCAAACTGGGGATAGATCGCAGCCGCCTTCACCAGCGCTTCATAACTATACAGCGGATGATGATGCGGAAAAAAGGTTTCGTACTGTACTTTGGTGAGAAAGGATGATAAACCGCCTTCCTCTGCCCGGTATGAAGAGTGACCGGACAGGGAAGGCAGCATCGCTGCCCATAGCAGCCAATATCTTCTGATCATTGCCATCGCCCAAATTAGGCAAATTCTACCATTTTTCGTCCCCGTCGCTCCGGTTGACCCGGAAAGGGAACTTCGTTTCATCTGGCAGTGACTTGTCACGCTGAGGCTCTGCACGCTTCACTTCCGGCTCTGCACGCCTGCCCTCTGGCTCATGACGTTTTACTTCCGGTTTGCGCATGATGGGCTCCGGCCGTTTGGTGGCTGCTTCTGGTCTTTTGGCCATCGGCTCCGGCTGACGTTCGATTCGTTCAAGACGCTGTTCCGCCGTCTCCATCGGATTGTCACCTGCGTTTATGGACTGAACCGGACGTTCCCGGCGTTGCTGGTTGCCGTCACGACGACCATGACCGGCATCCCGGCGCTGCTCTCCTCCCTCCCGGCGACCATTGTTTGATCCACCGGATTCACGCCGTCCCATACCCAATCCTGACGGTTCACGCCGTTCGTTGTTGGACTGCTCCCGCCGCCCGTTGTTGGATTGTTCACGCCGCCCGTTGCCATTTCCCTGGCCGCCGTTACGACGCCCATTATTCGACCCGTCTCTGCCTGTAGCAGCTGACGCGCCCGCTACCGGAGCCCGGTAGGAGAGAGAAGCATGCATCACATGAGGGTGATCGTCTATGACCGGTATCGACCGGGAGATCAATTTCTGGATATCCCGCAGGTATTCCCCTTCTTCCTGGTCACAGAAGGAAAGAGCAGTCCCGCTGGCGCCGGCCCTGCCGGTCCTGCCTATACGGTGAACGTATGTCTCCGGCACATTCGGTAGTTCATAGTTGATAACATGCGTCAGATCATCGATGTCGATACCCCTCGCCGCAATATCCGTCGCTACTAGGATCCTCGTATGCCGGCTCTTGAAATTTTCCAGCGCCCGCTGCCTGGCGTTCTGCGATTTATTGCCGTGAATGGCTTCCGCCCTGATGCCTGCCCGCACCAATCCCTGGGCTACCTTGTCGGCACCGTGTTTGGTACGCGTGAAGACAAGCGCCGTGCCGATAGTGCCGTCTTTCAGGACATGCAGTAACAATGACCTCTTGTCCTTCTTTTCTACGAAATAAATGGATTGCTGTACGGTCTCCGCTGTAGTGGAAGCCGGTGTGACCTCTACCTTCGATGGATTGACGAGGATCGTACCGGCCAGCTTCTGGATCTCCGGAGGCATCGTCGCTGAAAAGAACAAGGAATGTTTTTTCGCCGGAAGCTTGGTCAGCAATTTCCGCACATCGTGGATGAAACCCATGTCCAGCATCCTGTCCGCTTCATCCAGCACGAAATACCGGATATGCTGCAGGTTTACATAGCGCTGATCGATCAGGTCGAGCAGCCTGCCCGGAGTAGCCACCAGGATATCTACACCCCGCTGTAAGGCCTGTACTTGCGAATGCTGCGGCACGCCACCGAAAATGACGGTATGTTTCATGCCTGTAAACTTGCCGTATGCGGCAAAACTTTCATCGATCTGGATGGCCAGCTCACGGGTAGGTGTAAGCACCAGCGCCCGGATAGGACGATGGCCGCCAGGCCGCGTCTCTTCAGTGATGCCGGCCGTATCTTCACACAATAATTGTAATAGAGGTAATGCGAAAGCCGCCGTCTTGCCGGTGCC
>PMUF01000502.1 GCA_003167015.1 Chitinophagaceae bacterium
ACAGCAATGTCGGGCTGCAGCGATACCTGCTAAACTCCAAGATAGATGTGAGCGCCAGCAAAAATTTCACGATTCGCCTGCAGGTGATGGGCCGGATTCAAGATGGAAACCAACCCGGTGTCACCTACAGTACGGTCCTTAACAATCTCCTGAACACGCCTAACAATGCCTATCCGGTCTTCAATCCGAACGGCAGCTATGGAGGTAATGCCAACTATACACAAAATCTGCTGGGCCAGACGGTAGGATCGGGTTATGACCTGGACCATCTGAAAGACGTTCTTACGAATGTGGTGCTGAAATACAAGCTGGATGCAGTGACGCCTGGTTTGTGGGTGAAAGGGTCCGGCAACGTATCGGTGCAATCGGAGAGTGATATGAACCGGAGCCTGCAATCGCCGGTCTTTCAGACGGTCGTCAAGTCCGGCGGGGATACCACGTATAACGGTTACGGCGCATCGAATTCTGAAATCAACAATTATCAAACGGCGGGTTGGGCCCGTTACCGCTTCGTACAGCTGACGGCCGGCTATGGGCGCCGCCTGGGTGATCATTCCATCAGTGCCGAGCTGCAGTTCGATCAGAAGCGTTCGCTCCTCAATTACGACCTGCCGGCCGATCTGACCAATTACGGGGGTAAGGCAGCTTACAGCTTTAAAGATCGCTATTTCCTGCAGGGAGCAGCCGAGTACAGTGGCTATAGCCGTTTTGAGCCGGGCCATCAATACGGACTCTTTTATGCCGGCGGAGCCGGATGGGATATCTCCCGTGAAGCCTTCTTCCATAATCTGCTGCCGGTGATCGACCATTTCAAGCTGCGGGCCACTTACGGGCTGACCGGTAATGCCAATGTCGACTATTACGGCTACTACATCTGGAACGAACATTTTGGCAGCTCAGCGGGCAATTATGGTCTGGGCAGCAACTACGATGGTGCATCCAACACGGTTGCGGAAGGGGGGCCTCCGGGGTCTCAGTACCTGGCCAATGCCAATGCTACCTGGGAGCGTGCGGATAAATTTGACGGGGGCATCGACATGAGCTTCCTGCATGACCGGGTGACGTTGACGGCCGACTATTACCACGAACGCTATTTCGATGTGATGCAGGACCGCGGCGACAATGTAGCGCTGGTCGCGATCAATTACCCGGCGGAAAATATCGGTAAGGATCTCTATACGGGTCTTGAGGTGGAGCTGACTTACCAGGACCGGGTAGGCAAGGTGAATTATTTCATTACCGGTAACGCCGCGGCCCAGCAGTCGAAGATCCTGTACATGGACGAGCAATATGAGCAGAATCCCTGGAATGTCCATACCGGGAGGCCTGTGAATCAATTATTCGGGTATGTCGCACAAGGGCTGTTCCAAACGGCTGCCGATGCTGCCGCCAGCCCATCGCTTCCGGGTTATACGCAGCAAGCCGGGGATATCAAATACAAGGATCTCAACGGTGACGGTTCCATCGACCAGTTCGATCTGGCACCGATCGCTAAAGCCCGCCCGTTGGTGATCTACGGTCTCTCTGCCGGAGTAGAGTACCTGGGTTTCGAGCTCAGCGCGTTGCTGCAGGGCGACGCCAACCGGGTGGCTTATGTCGATCAGCCTTATTATAATTTTGGTTTCCTGAGCCAGAACAATACTTATTCGCAGGCGTATACACCGTCTCTTGGCCGGTGGATACCCGAAGTCGGTACCGCTGCCACTGCACCCCGGCTTACGGCAGGCGGCAATACTTCTAACGGCGAAGCGATATTGGGTGGGGTGATGAGTTCTTACTGGGTACACAACGGCGATTATTTCCGGATCAAAAATGTCAGCCTGAGCTATAATGTGCCTTACCGCTTGCTGCGGCGGGGCAAGGTAGGTTCCTTCAAGGTATTTGTCAACGCGCAAAATCTCTGGACCTGGGCGGCATTCCGCGGGATGGACCCGGAAGTATCGATGCCCAACTATCCGCTGCAACGGGTATTGAATGCGGGGATAAACGTCAAACTCTAACGATTAAATCATGTCATTGATGAAACTTCGCAATCCTATACTATTCGCGCTGGCCGGCATAACGACCGCTCTCGTTTCCTGCGAAAAGCAATATCCGCCGGTTCCGGTGGATCAGACGACGCTGGCGTATGTCTTCAATACGACGGATTCTGCCGGAGTGTATGCGCTCGCCTTTCTGCAGACCTGCTATCTGGAGACCTTTGAGAACGGCCATAACCGTATCAATAATACTGACTATCTCGACGCCGCTTCCGATGATGCCATGTCGGCTTCGCTGAGCGTTTCCGGGGTGCAGAATATAGCGACCGGCGCTTATTCCGCCGCCACGCCCAATGCTGACGACCAGTGGACGCACATGTACGCGGCGATCCGGGACAATACTATTTTTATCAACGATATCTACCGCGTTCCGCTTAATTTAAAACAGCCAAATGGCCTGCCGGCATTGCCTGCCTACCGGTCGGAGGCCCGGTTTCTTCGCGCGTGGTGTTATTTTGAGCTCGTCAAACGTTACGGCGGTGTTCCCCTGCTGGGTGACACCGTGTTCACCATCACCTCGAATGCCCAGGTTCCGCGCAATTCTTTTTCCGATTGTATCAACTATATCGTGAGTGAATGCAATGATATCCAGGACAGTCTGTGGGCAGTGGCGGAGATTACTGGGGCTACCTATGGCCGCATTACGCAGGGCGCGGCTTTGGCATTGAAAACCCAAGCACTGATGCTGGCGGCAAGTCCGCTGTACAACGGCGGCAATATCTCTCCTTCCAATCCCCTCACCGGCTATACCAACTACGATGTAACGCGCTGGCAGACGGCGGCGGCGGCGGCACAGGCAGTCATGAACTCCGGTATTTACAGCCTGATGCCCAATTTCGAACAAGTCTTTACTACCCAGGCGCAGCCGGTAGGCGCAAATACGGAATCCATCTACTGGATGCAGGTGGGAGAGAATACCAGTGTGGAGGATTTGAACTCGCCCATCGGCTATAGCTCCGAAGGCGCCCAGGGCAATACCAGCCCCACCCAAAACCTGGTCGACGCCTTCCCCACGGATTCGGGTTATGCCATCACCGCCGGCAACTCCGAATATGATCCCAATAATCCGTACAGCAACCGGGATCCCCGGCTCACCGAGACGGTCTTTTGCAATGGCGTTTCCCTCTGGCTCAACCGGTATGTCCAGACCTATGACGGCGGACTCGATAAGCCGGGCGGTACTGTCGTCCAGACGAAAACGGGATACTATATGCGCAAATTCATGGGGCCGTTCGAGCAGGTTACCGGCTCGCCCCAGTTCGGCAACACGGTCCACGATTGGATCTATTGCCGCTATGCCGAGATCCTGCTGGATTATGCCGAGGCTACCAATGAATTCTCCGGTCCTTCTACGGCAGTTTATAATGTCCTGTTCCAGCTGCGGCAGCGGGCAGGCATTTATCCCGGCACCAATGGCTACTATGGGCTGACCATGAATCTGGACCAGGCTGATATGCGTACCGCCATCCAGAATGAGCGGCGTTGTGAGCTGGCTTTCGAAGAAAAGCGGTTCTGGGATATCCGGCGCTGGCAGATCGCCGCAGCGGCCTACAATACGGCTCCGCTCGTGGGGATGGATATCCAGGCGCAGCCGAATGAACCGTTGTCATACAACCGGGTGCCTGTGCTTACTACGGTTTTCAAGGTGCCGGGCATGTACCTCTATCCGATTCCTTATTCGGAAGTGGTCAAAAATCCACAAATGCAACAAAATCCGGGCTGGTAATCCAACGATACAATAACCAAACTAATCTCCGATATATGAATAAAATATTCCCATATCTCTTTCTTCTTCCTCTGAGCCTGGTCCTGGCGGGACTTTTCTTTCCTGCTCATGGCCAGGCGCAGGCGCCGAAGAAGGTAGTGTCCGGTTTTGTCCGCGATTCTGCCGGCCCGCTTGCCAAGGCTACGATCAGTGAAAAAGGTATGCCTGCCAATGCCACGAGTTCCGGCCCTAATGGCGAATTCCATCTGACACTGAAAGGGTCTTCGTCGACGATCATCATCACCTATGTGAATTTCACTTCCGAGGAGATCAGGATCAAAGATCCATCTGTCGTGGTCAGGGTCTTGCTGAAACCAAATGACAGGGGATTGGAAGAGGCGACGGTTGTGGGCTTCGGCAATGTGAAGCAGCGTGCTACCGAGACCGGCGCCGTGAGTTCGATCCAAGCCAAAGAGATCGAAGACGTGCCGACATCCAATGTGCAGAATGCCCTGGTGGGCGAGGTGTCAGGTTTTGTGGCGGTGCAGCGTTCCGGCCAGCCCGGCTCCGATGGCGCGGATTTCTATATCCGGGGGGTTTCGTCGCTGAACTCCGCGGCCAATCAACCGCTGATCCTCGTGGACGATATCGAATATACCTATGACCAGCTCCAGCAGATCAATGTCCAGGAGATCGAATCGGTCACGCTTTTGAAAGACGCGTCCTCCACTGCGATCTATGGGATCAAAGGCGCCAGCGGGGTGGTGTTGATAACGACCAAACGCGGTGCGACGGGTAAGCCGCACTTTGACGTCCGGCTCGAGACCGGCGCTAATGCCGCTGTGATCACGCCGAAATTCCTGGACTCCTATCATTCCGCCCTGCTGGCGAATGAAGCCTATAATAATGACGGCCTGACCCCACTCTACACCTCTGCCGATCTTGCCGCTTTTAAAGCCAACAATGACCCTTACGGGCATCCGAATGTAAACTGGTACAAAGCGATTATCCAGCCAATCACCGAACAGGCGAATGCCGACCTGGATATTTCCGGCGGGACTTCGAACATCAAGTATTTCATTAATGCGGGGGCCTTTACTCAAAACGGGGCGGTCAAAGATTTCTCAACCGATGCGCTTGGCATCAACAGCAACTATTTTTACAACCGTTATACCATCCGGAGCAACCTCGATATCCAGGCTACCCGAAATTTCTCCATTCGCGTAGATGCGACTACCCGATGGCTGGATCAAAACATCCCCTTTGGCGTGAATGTCATCGGCGATATCTATAACTACCAGGATTACCATCCTTTTTCGGCGCCCTTCATCAATCCCAACGGCAGCTATGCCTATGCGGTCGACGAGGTAAGTCAGCTGCCTACGCTGAATGCGCTGCTTGCTACGCAGGGGTATACCCGTGACCGTCGTACCGACTTCAACGTCCTGACCGGCTTCACCGAAAAATTAGGCGATATCACCCCGGGCCTCCAGCTGACGGGCCGTGTCGCCTATGCAAGCCAGGAAGAGAACACGCTCAATGTCTGGACTGCTTTCAACAATCCGCCCTCCTATTACTACAACCCGGTGAATCAGACCTATACCCGGAATACAGGCCCCAATGGCGGCGGCTATGCGCTTGGACCCTATCTGACAACGGCAGGTACCGATATCGACAATCAGCGTACGAACGTCCAGGTGTTCCTCAACTACGACCGGTTATTCAACGCGGCGCATCATATCAATTCTCTCCTGCTGTGGAACCAGGATGATTTCCGGGATGACGAGGGTTCCACCGGCGCCACGCCCGGCGTTCCGGAGAAAACCGAAGGCTATTCGCTGAAGGTGGGGTATGACTTTAAACAACGCTATCTGGCTGATTTCAACGCGGGTTATAATGGCAGCAGCCGGTTTGGCTCCGGCCACCAGTTCGGATTCTTTCCGGCCGGGGGGGTCGGCTGGAATATGGCAAAAGAAAATTTCTGGATCCCGCTCGAGCATACGATCAGCCTGGCGAAGTTGCGGGCATCCTATGGCCTGGTAGGGTCCGATGTTGCGTTGGGTAATCAGTATCTGTATCAACAGATCTACAATCGCGGCGCCAACTATAGTTTCGGGGCGTCACCGCAGGACCAGGGGACCATCTCCGAAGGCTCGCTGGGTAATAACAACGTCACCTGGCAGAAGTCCCGGAAATACGATATCGGGCTGGACCTGAACCTATTCGGTTCCAAGCTGACCTCGACCACCGATTATTTTCACGAGCATGTCTACAACCAGCTCGTAGTCCCGGCCAATACGCCGCTGATCCTCGGCATTACGCTTTCGCCTACCAACGTTGGTATTACCCAAAACCTGGGCTGGGAAGAAACCCTGAATTATCACGATAAAGTCGGTCAGGTGAGCTATAGCGTAGGCATCGTCTATACGCATAATCACAACAAGATCCTTTACGAGGCTGAGGCTTATCCGGCTTATCCGTGGCTGGCAGTCACCGGGCACCAGATCAATCAGCCCTTTGGCTATGTGTCTATAGGTTATTATTTGCCGGCGGATGTGAATAATCCCAAAGTGGCCAAACCGAATACGGCTATCCCGATCCAGGCGGGTGACCTCAAGTACAAAGATCTTAACGGGGATGGGTCGATCGACCAAAACGATGAGAAGGCGATCGGCAATCCGAATGTGCCCAATACGACCATCGGCCTGCCGCTGAAACTCGGCTACAAGAATTTCAGTCTCGCCGTGCTGTTCCAGGGCGCCTTCGACTACAGTCTCTCGCTGTATGGTACGGCTATCGAGCCTTTCCAGAGCCAGTGGCAGCCGATACACGAAGGAGCGTGGACACTGGCAAATGACGAACATGCGACTTTCCCCCGGCTGACGAGCAACCCGACGACGATCAACAGCCCGGCTGTCTATAATTCGACTTACTGGCTTGTCAATGCCCACTATATCCGGTTGAAAAGCCTGCAGTTCAATTATCAGCTTTCCAACAAGGCATTGCCGCTCCACATCCACAGTGCCCGGGTCTATGTAAGTGCCTATAACCTGTTTACGTGGAGCAATGTGATACATAAATACCAGCAGGACCCTGAGGTCTCATCCAATACGGTGGGCGATGCCTATATTAATCAGAGGGTACTGAACATCGGCCTGCAGGTAGGATTATGATGAACCACAAAAAATGAAACCCATTGACTATGAGGATCTGGCCGTTTGTACTCGCATACTTCCCGGTGATCGTCACAACAGCACAACGGCCGCCAAAAATTAAACAACCCGTAGACTATGTCAATCCGTTCATCGGCGCCAGCACGAATGCGGAAAAAGCCGGCGTCAGCCATGGCCTGGGCAAGACCTTCCCCGGCGCCGCGACGCCCTTCGGCATGGTGCAGGTGAGCCCCAATACGATCACCGGCGGCGACAACGGCTCGGGCTATAGCTATGAACATACGAGCATAGAAGGATTTGCCTTCACGCAGCTCAGCGGCGTCGGCTGGTATGGCGACCTCGGCAATTTTCTGGTGATGCCCACCACCGGTCCGCTGCATACGAGTGCGGGGACGACCGCCGAGGGTTACCGTTCGGCCTACGACAAGTCCACCGAAAAAGCCAGCGCCGGCTACTATTCCGTATTCCTGACCAAATACCAGGTAAAGGCCGAATGCACGGCGGCGCCACACAGCGGCATGCTGCGCTTTACCTATGAAAAAGGCGGCCCCGCCCGCATTCAGATCGACCTGGCCCGCAGAGTAGGCGGGACGAGCACCTTGCAGGAAGTACATATCGTGGACGACCACTCCATTGAAGGCTGGATGCAATGCACTCCGGAAGGCGGCGGCTGGGGTGACGGCGACGGGCATGTGTCCTATACGGTATATTTCCGCGCTGAGTTCAGCAAACCTTTAAAAGACTATGGCGTCTGGTCGGCCGCTATTCCTGATAACTGGACACGCAAACGCGAAGATGTGGAAAGCTCCCGTTATCAGCAATGTATCGCTGCCGCCGCCGTCACCAGGAATGCCCGCGACCTGCGAGGCAAACATCTGGGATTCTTTACTGAGTTCGATACTCACCCGGGAGAACAGGTAACCATGAAAGCGGGTATCTCCTTCGTGGACATCGAAGGCGCCCGCAATAATCTCCACAGCGAGATCCCCGGCTGGGATTTCGACGCCATCCACCAGCAAACTATCGCCAGATGGTCCCGCGCCCTGGACAAGATCAGGGTCACCGGCGGCACGGAAGAAGAAAGAACAGTGTTCTATACGGCGCTCTATCATACCCTCCTCGACCCCCGCGTGCTGACCGACGTGGATGGCCGATATCCCGGCGGCGATGGTCAGGTCCACCCACGGGCCGCATATACCAGGCGGACCGTCTTCAGCGGGTGGGATGTATATAGAAGCCAGATGCCGCTGCAAACGATCATCAATCCTTCGATAGTCAATGATATGATCCGGTCCCTGATCGACCTTGCCGGCGAAAGCGGGCGGCAATACCTCGAACGCTGGGAGCTGATGAATGCCTACTCCGGCTGTATGATCGGCAATCCCGCCGTGATCATGATCGCCGACGCCTATGCGAAAGGCATCCGGGATTTTGATCTGAACCTGGCCTACCGCTATTCGGTGAATACCTGCGAACGCTATGGCAATGGCGACCGCGGCTGGGCCTATATATGTGATCCGGATGACCACAGCGGGACGTCCTATGGCTCCGCGCCGTTCGTGATTTCGAATACGCTGGAAGACGGCTTCTCCGAATGGTGCCTCTCGCGTCTCGCCGCCGCACTGAATCATCCGGAAGACTCTGCCCGCTATGCCACCCGCGCCGAAAGCTATCGGAATATCTTCGATACGACTGTCGGCTGGTTCCGGCCCCGCAGGGCGGACGGATCATGGCAGCCATGGCCCCGCGAAGGCCGCCTCAAGCAACTTTATGGTACCGTGGAAAGCAGCCCTTACCAGCAAGGCTGGTTCGTGCCTCACGATATCCCCGGCATGGTGGCGCTGATGGGCGGCAGGGAAAAAGTGATCGCCGACCTCTGCGACATGTTCCAAAAGACCCACAATGACATGTTATGGAATGACTATTATAACCACGCCAACGAACCGGTGCACCACAT
>PMUF01000594.1 GCA_003167015.1 Chitinophagaceae bacterium
CCAAAAGACTGCTATCGGGTGTCCATGTGTAGTAGGCAGCGACAATCGTCCCTTTCAATTGAGCGGAGCTACCGTAACAAATGGTAGTATCTCCGGTTACGGTCACTTGCGGATAGGCCACTACTTTTACATATTCGGAGGACTTGGCCTGGCATTTTCCCAGGTTAGCCGTTAAATAGTAAGTCGTATTCGTGTCCGGGGCAGCCTCCGGGTATTTTGTCGTAGAATCGCTGAGCGAGGAGCCCGGGGTCCAGGCATAGCGGAGGGCATAGCTGACCGGGTCCAATTTTATACTATCCGTTTTACAGATCGTGGTATCGGCCGGCAAGGTCACTGTGATATAATCGAGGACGTTCACGGTTTCGGAGGCAGTGGCCGAACATCCGTTCTGCGTCACGGTGACAGTATATACAGTCGTGTCTTTGGGCCATACTACGGCTGAATCTGTATTGGCATCGAGGATATTGTAATTGGGGGACCAGCTGTAGGTCAATCCTGTTCCGACTCCATTGACCAGCAGCGGAAGGCTGTCGATGCTGCATATCAGCGTATCTGTCGTGGGAAGCGAAAAGTCTGGTGTTCCAAATACCGTGACGCTCTTGCTGACGGTGTCGAGGCATCCTTTATTGCTGCCTACGATCAACTGAACCGTCTCTGTACCTGCAGCCGAGTAGGTATGGCTGGGGTCCTGAGCAGTGGAGGTGGAGGCATCGCCAAAGGCCCAGTTCCAGCTGTTGACTGAACCGTATTTGGCAACGGTGGCATCGGTGAATTGGAAGGGGGACAGATAGCAGTTACCTGTATACGTGAAATTCGGGGTAAATCCCGGGTACACTTTAACGAGGGATGAAGTGGTATCGGTGCAACCGCTGGAATTGCTGACTGTCAGTGTCAGCTTATAGGTGCCGGTATCGGGGTAGGTATAGGTCGGATCTGCCGAGGTGGAGGTGGCGCCGTTCCCGAAGGTCCAGTAATAGGAAGTGATATTGGAGGCGGTCGTCTCATTTTCAAAAGTGAAGGTGTAGTTACCGCAATTGACATAGGAGGTGTTGAGGGTCGCGGCGGCGAGGCTGCAGCTGTAGACATAGACCTGCAGCTCTTTCTTGGTGGTGTTGATCTTGACGCCTCTCCGCCATTCGCTGACATATACGGCCACCACGTATTCGCCGGTGGTGGCGGGCGCTGTTCCGGAGATCAGGCCGGTAACTGCATTGATGGTGACGCCGCTGCCGAGGGGTAACGCTCCGCTGTATCCTGTCAGATAAGTCAACGAAGTATATGGGGGGCTTGCAGGGACGGAGCCGGAGGTGTTGGCGCTGGCGCTGGAAACGTTGAGGCCGTCACCGAAGGCATAAGAGAGGGAATCGCCGTCGGGGTCGGTGGCACTGAAAGGATAGGTGAAGGAACCGTCGTAGCAGATGATTGCGGTGTCTTTGAAAATGAAGCTGGGGCTACTGTTCGCGTGGTAGTCTATCCCGCTGATCGTTCCGGGAATGGTAGCGTTGATGGTGATGCCGTCGCTGCCGGAATTGGAAATATTAATGATCCCGTCGGTGCGGTAAGCATCCTGGATGGCGAGGACATAACCGGCGGAGATATCCGCCAGGTCGACGGTATAGACGTAGGTATAGATCTCGTAGCAAATGGTGGGCGGATCGCTCATGCAGGGGCTGTAGGTTGTCTTGGTAACGGTCGCGGATGTGGTCGTGGAGATATCCTGGCTGGCGACCAGGGCATCGGTAGAGGCGTTGAAAATGCCGAGATAGACGGAGGCGCGGGGGCCCGCCGCGGTGCAGCTGAAAAATACCGTGACGGTGATGGTATAGCTGGAGGTGCCGCTGGTGGCGCCGGCGCCATTGTATATATACTGGATATAGCCGCCTTTAACGTGCATGGCAAACGTTTGGCTGGATAAGGTGAAGGCCAATATCAGCATCAGCAGGCCGGGGATCTTTTTACCGGCCGGCAGGAAGCGATGCAGCTGAAAAGGGCGAAAAACAACCGCCATTGAAAGGTTTTAGGTTTTGATACTATACTGCGATCTAAGCTCTCCGGGTTGCCTTTGCCGTTGCCGGTTCACCCCAGGAAAAGACGATTTCGCCACATTAAGCGATTTGTGGTTTAAACGATAGTGGTACCTTCAGGCTCAAATCATGCATGGCATGGGTGCATCGGATGAATAAAGGGTGGAAAAATATATTCTATATTATTGTCGGCTGCCTGTTTTTCCTGGCCTTGCCGCTGATCGTGTCTACCCGTCCGCCGGAGGAGCCTGCCTTTCTTTTTACTTTGCCGGCGATCCGGGATGTGATCACCAATGGGGTTCTTCTGTTGTTTTTCTTTATTCATTACGACTATTTTATCCCTCACCTTTATTTCACCAGGAAGTACCTGGCCTATGGCGCCTGTATCCTCTTCTGTCTATTGTGCATATGCCTGATCCCGATCTTACTGACCGGTGATATCCGGCCGCCCTTAGGGCCGGTCTATCGGGGCGTGGGGGCGATGGACCGGGGGCCGATGGACAGGCCAATGGATTCGGGATTTGCGGGGCAAGGGCCGGGGCCCGGCGCGGGCGGGGACCGGGGGCCGGGGTATGGAGGCGGGGACCGGGGGCCGGTAGAACTGGGGCCGGCGAATCGTGGGCCGGTGGATCGTGGGCCGGGGAATGGTGGTGGTGGGGAACGCGGGCCGGTCGGGCGCGAGCGCTTATCGTGGGGGAATGCCTTTTTGCTGCAGGTCAGTCATTCTATTTATTTGTATATAGCCGTCATCCTGTTTTCGATCCTTCTGAGGGTGAGGGACAGGCTGTACCTGCTGCAGAAAGAAAAAATAGATGCCGAGCTCAGTTCTTTAAAGAGCCAGATCAACCCGCATTTTCTATTCAATACTTTGAATAGCATCTATGCCCTGGCGGTAAAGGGAGATGAAAAGACGGCAGATGCGGTCATCAACCTGGCCGGATTGATGCGGTATATGATCAAGGAAGCGCATGGAGACAGGATCTCCCTGCAGAAGGAGCTGGATTATCTGACCAATTATGTAGAGCTGCAAAAGGCCCGGCTGCGGGAGACGGCGGCGGTCAGCCTGAGTATTAAGGGCCAGGCCGGGACGCTGGAAATTGCACCGCTGATCCTGATCACGTTTGTGGAAAATGCTTTCAAATATGGCATTAATCCGGAAATGGAGTCTAAAATAACGATTGACATCGATATCCATGAGGATATGCTGTACTTATCGGTTTTCAATACGAAGGTATTGATATCCAGCCTGGACCTGTCTACCGGAATCGGGCTGGCCAATACAAGAAGCCGGCTTGAAAAGCTATATTTTATGGAGCATGGATTGGAGATAATCGATGAGAAGGATTTTTATAAGATTTTTTTATCCATACATCTGATATGATCAAAGCAATAGCGATCGATGATGAGCCGCCGGCACTGGAGATACTGGAGAACTATTGCCGCCGGACGGAAAAGGTTGAGCTGATGAAGGTGTTCACCAGTACGTCCAGGGCGCTGGAGTACCTGGAGCAATTTCCGGCCGACCTGATCTTCCTGGACATCAATATGCCCGCTATCAGCGGGCTGGAATTCGCCAAGCGGATCCCCCAGCAGTCCATGGTGATCTTCACCACTTCCTATACGGAATATGCGGTGGAAAGTTATAGTCTGAATGCGGTTGATTACCTGTTAAAGCCTTATACTTTTGCGCGGTTTCAGCAGGCCATTGAAAAGGCAGAGGCTGTCCAGCGATTCCAGCAGAACGAGCGGCAGCAATACCTGATACTCAGGGTAGATTACAGCCTGATCAGGATCGCGCTGCCCGATATCCTTTTCATCGAGGGGCTCGATAATTATTTAAAAGTGCATGTCAGGAATCAAAGCCCGATCGTTGTCCGGATGACGATGAAGGCATTGCAGGAAAAGCTGCCCGAGAATGAATTTGTCCGTGTTCACCGGTCTTACATCGTTGCGATCGGCAAGATCAGTTCGATCCGCAATAAGATGATATTTATCGGTGAGGAAGAGATCCCATTGGGAACGAGCCATGAGAAGGTGTTTTATGCTCTATTCAATTCTCCGAAGAGCTGATTGGCGCCGCCGCGCCGATCCGAGTCGCGACAGTGTTCTGATTCACCCCCGGTTTTGACCGATCTACCACAATGTTGAGTGACCAGGCAACAGCAGGCTGAGGCATGTCGTATCTTTTATAGCAGAACGATTCTTCACAAAAAAATTCTACTACGATGGTACACATTTACGCTTTTATCACCTCTAAAAACGCCATATATGAAAGCGAAAATGAAAAAACTGTTGACTATTGCATTGGTCTGTTCAGCAGTGGCTTGCAAGAAAGAAACGAGCGTTAGCAGCTCGACCTCTACCAGTGATTCCACCACTTCATCCTCTTCTTCCACCACCTATTATTATCAGAGCGGGAGTACGGTGACCCAGACGGGCAAAACGTACTATTCGACGATCAGCGATACGGGTGGCGTAGAAGTCACCAATTCGGGTATCTATACGTTAAGCGACGCCCGGATATGGTCATCGGGATCGACTACCTCGACCGATTCGAGCAGTTTTTACGGGTTGAATGCCTGCGTGCTGGCGACGGGCGGAGCGACGATCACGTTGAGCAATGATTCGATCAGCACTTCGGGCATCAGCGGTAACGGGGTCTATTCCTATGGATCTTCGACTGTCACTTTAAGCACCGATACGATCAATTGTACGGGCAGCGGCGGGCATGGGATATATGCCGCCGGCGGCGGGGTGCTAAAGGCTACCGATGTCATTGCGGTCACCACGGGCAGCAGCGCCAGTGTCATTGCCACGGACCGGGGCGGCGGGACGATCACGGTCAGCGGGGGATCCTATACGTCCGGAGGGAGTAATTCCGCGGATGTCTATTCGACGGGAACCATCACTGTTACGGGTGCAACCCTCACTGCTACTGCTGCCGAGGCGGTCGTAGTGGAAGGCGCCAATAATGCGACGCTGACCAATTGTACGACCAAGGTCACCTATGACAAGTGGGGCGCTCTGATCTATCAGAGCACTTCGGGTGATGCTTCCGGTACGGTGGGTACGCTGACGATCACCGGCGGGTCGTATACATATACGGGAACGAGCGGCGGGTTGTTCTACAATACCAATGACAGCGCTTATATCTACTTAAATGACGTCACTATATCGAACAGCTGCGACACGCTGCTGCGGTCGATGGAGGGCAGCTGGGGGCAGAGCTCTACGGCATCCAGCGGCGGCAATACCCGACTGATTTGTGATGACCAGACGATCAGCGGTCTGATCTATATCGATGGGAGCAGCGAGGCTACATTAAAGCTGACTGACGGCTCTGTTTTTTCGGGCAGCGTCAATCCGGGCGATGTGGCGAAAGTCGCGGCGGTAGTGATAGATGCGAGCAGCAGCTGGACGTTGACGGGGGATACTTACCTGACGTCATTGACGGATGCGACCACCTCGTATTCCAATATCACAGCCAATGGGTATAAGCTGTATGTGAATGGGACGGAGATTTTATAGTGTTTTAGAGGAGACGAGCATTTTGGCGATGGCCTCTGAGAGAAGGGTTAGGGTACGCTCAGTTTCCGGGGCAGCATCATTAGCGAGGCAGATGACGCCGATCCGGTGTTGCGGTACCAGCAGGCAGAGGCTGGTGGTGCCGAAGGAGCCGCCGCCGTGGAGGAGCTCGCGATATCCTCCCGGCGGCTCTTTAACGAACCAGAATAAGGCAATATCGGCGTCATGTTCGCCGGTATTATGGAAGGTGACGCGATGTGACAGCCGAACCACGGCGTTTTTTTCATCCAGGTAAAATTGCATGTATTTCACCATATCTTCAGTGGTGGATTTGATATAGCCGGCAGCCGGCAATGATCGCCAGAAACGCAGCTTTGGCATGATCTCTCCCTTTGCATTATAACCGACAGCCATCCGGCCGGTGTCCTTATCGGGAACCGTCAGCCGGGTATCTGTCATTCCCNNTTATCGATTTTTTCCAGGATGAGGCCGATCAACTGGGCATCGGCGTTTGAATAAATGAATCTTGTTCCGGGGAGGGTGTCCGGGGTGAACCGGGACAGTTCCGACAGCAGTTGGGCGGCGGATATATCCGGGTACGTGGCCAGGATCTGGTCCGGCGTTTGCTGCAAAATGAGGCGGGGTAGAAATTTGGGCAGACCTGCGGTGTGATTGGCCAGGTTTTCGATAGTGATGGGGTGGCCGTGGTAAGCGAGGTTAGGGTAAGGGCCGTCCAGGTATTTCCTGACATCGTCCTGCAGGTGCAGTTTACCTTCGGTGACGGCCCGGGCGAGCAGATAGGCGGTGAACGTTTTGGTGACGGAGCCGACTTCGTAGATGGTGGAATCGGTGGGGGTCATGGATGTGCCTCTTTTGACGGTCCCATAATTAAAGTAGTACGTCTTTCCATCGGCATAGACTCCTATGGACACGCCATTGTGGGAAGGCTGGCTGGTGAAGGAGGCGCCAAAGGAGTTGACGAGTGAATCGAGTGAGCTCTGGGCTAATGAGGGCAGGGCCGGCAGGCAGCAGGCGATCACCCGGAGAAGAAGTCGGTGCATGGGTGCGAAAATACGATGTTTGGGGAAATGTGGGGCGCCGCGGGGGGCGATAGAGGCAAAAGGTCTACAAAATCTACTCAAATATGAATGCAAACAGATTATCGGCGCCGATGCAGGCGGCCCTGAATGCTCAGATGAACAAGGAGAATCATCAGGCGCAGATCTATTTATCCTATGGTTGCTGGGCCGATGGCGAGGGATTCGAGGGGATCTCCAATTTTCTTTTCCGGCATTCCAAGGAGGAGCGGGATCATATGATGAAATTTTTGGAGTACATTCTGAAGCGCGGGGGTAAGGTGACGGTTTCGGCTATTCCGGAGCCTTCGGCCGATCCGACGAGTGTCAACGATTGTTTCGAAAAGGTATTCAAGCAGGAGGTGAGCAATACGGAACTGATCTATAAACTGGTGAAGATGAGTTTTGACGAGGGGGACTGGGCGACATGGAATTTTATGCAATGGTTTGTCAGGGAGCAGACGGAGGAGGAAACGCTGGCCATTGAGCTGCTGGATATGATCAAGGTGGCAGGAGGGAAAGAGGCTTCCCATAGCGCTCTTTTCTCATTGGACAGGCAGATGGGGGTACGGGCGGATGATGCAGGGTTGGCGCAGGATGTGACGACGGACCATCCTTAGACTGCGGGTGGGGGCATATTTCGGCGAATGGAATTTCGGACAGAAAAGTTAACTTTAGGGCTCAACTGAAAAATTATGGGAGCGCAACCACTTATTGATACAGCCAAGGCCTTGATGGCCGAGGGCAAGGGACTGCTGGCGATGGACGAAAGCATGGGGACGATCAGCAGCCGTTTTGAAAAAGAGGGCATAACGAATACAGTAGAAAACCGGAGGGCCTACCGGGAATTGATCGTGACGACGCCGGGTATCGGCGATTGCCTGAGCGGGGCCATTTTATTCGATGAGACCGTCCATCAATCTACGAAGGACGGTATTCCTTTTATAGAAGTGCTGGAACGCGCCGGTGTCATCCCGGGGATCAAAGTCGATGAAGGGGCAGTCGATATGGCCGGTTTCCCCGGCGAGAAGATCACCCGTGGCCTGGACAACCTGCGAGAACGGCTGGCGGAGTACCGTGGAATGAGATTACGCTTTGCGAAATGGAGGGCAGTCATTACTATTGGCAAGGGTATTCCCAGTGAAGGGTGCATTCATGCCAATACGCATGCGCTGGCCCGCTATGCCGCTTTGTGCCAGGAGGCAGGTATTGTACCCATTGTGGAGCCGGAGGTTCTGATGGAAGGGGATCATGACCTGGAGACCTGCTTTACGGTTACCCAAAGCGTACAGCGGGCATTGTTTGTGCAGCTGGAAGACCAGCGGGTGGACCTTCGGGGCCTTATTCTGAAACCCAATATGATCTTGCCGGGACTGGAGTCGGCCACGCAGGCCAGTACGGATGAGGTGGCACGAGCTACTGTTCTCTGTCTTTTGGGAGCGGTGCCGCAGGCTGTGGCGGGGGTAGCCTTTTTATCCGGCGGGCAGTCACCGCAGATGGCAACGGAACACCTGAATGCCATGCATGTACAATATGGTAAATTACTACCGTGGCCGCTGACCTTCTCCTTCTCGAGGGCTATACAGGACCCTGAGCTTCACTTCTGGAAAGGGAAGCCAGAGAATGTAAAAGAAGCGCAGCAAATACTTCATAACCGGATGCTGTTGAATGATCTGGCGCGTAAGGGTGAGTACACACCGGAATTGGAGAAGGAGTATGTATAACAAATAAATATTATGGCAAACAATAAGGTCTGGTTCATTACAGGCACATCGAGAGGTTTTGGCCGCATCTGGGCAGAGGCGGCATTGGAGCGCGGTGATAAGGTAGCTGCTACGGCAAGGGATAAAGCTAGTCTCGCCGCGCTGGTGGAAAAATATGGCGACCGGGTTTTGGCGATAACATTGGATGTCACTGACAGGAAGGCTTGCTTTGCTGCGGTTGCAGACGCGGCGGCGCATTTCGGGCGGTTGGATATCGTCGTCAATAATGCGGGGTATGGTCAGTTCGGGGCTATCGAGGAATTGTCGGAAAAGGAGGCGCGTGATCAGATAGAAACGAATGTCTTCGGCGCGTTGTGGGTTACACAAGCTGCTCTCCCCATTATGCGGGCGCAGCATTCGGGTCATATTCTACAGGTGTCGAGCATCGGCGGGGTCACCAGCTTTCCCGGCGTCGGCATGTACCATGCGTCCAAGTGGGCTTTGGAAGGCTTTTCGGAATCCCTGGCCCAGGAGGTGGCACCGTTTGGCATTCACGTCACGCTGATCGAACCGGCGGGTTATGAAACCGATTGGGCCGGCAGTTCCGCTCAGCGGGCGCAGCCCATTGCGGTTTACGACGAGATGCGGAAGCTGCCCCGGCCCACTGCCAACCGCGGCAAGCCTGAGGCGACTGCAGGAGCGATCCTCAAGGTCGTCGATGCTGCAGAGCCGCCGTTGCGGCTTTTCCTGGGGACGATGCCCCTGCCTCTGATCAAAGAACGCTATAAGCAGCGGTTGGCGACATGGGAACAGTGGAATAACGTGTCGGTGGAAGCCCAGGGGAATTAGCCAGTCTGAGCGAGGCGCAGCGGGCGGCCTGGCGTCGCGGGTGATCAGCCGGCCTGACCCGGCAAGGTGAAGGAGAAAGTGGTCCCTTTGCCGGGTTCGCTGTCAAACCAGATCTTTCCTCCGTTCTTATCGATCATTTCTTTGCAAAGGGATAGCCCCAGGCCGCTGCCTTTCTCGCGGGAGGTGCCGGTCGTGGTGTAAGAAATAGAGGTAAATATCCTATGCTGATCTTCGAGGGGTATTCCGAGGCCGGTATCGCTGATCGTGACGAGAACGCCGTCCGGGGTGGAACCCGCTGACAGACTAATCGTATCTCCTTCCCGGGAAAACTTGATCGCATTATCCACCAGATTACGGATCACCATATCGATCATGACCTCATCGGCATACGCCATGACGGGCATATCCATTCCCACTGTCAGCACGGTGATCTTCTTTTTCTGTGCGCGGTTTATTGCCAGCCGCCTGTTTTGTTCGAGAACCGGCACAAGATCGAATGGCCGGGCCTCCACCTTGAGGCCATCCATTTGGGTTTTGGCCCAGAACAGCAGATTATCCAGCATATTGGATGTTTCCTTCAGGCTCTCCCCCATTTGGGCGCTGAAATAGCGGATCTTATCGGGGGGAAGGTCTGCACTCTTCAGTAAATCGACGAATCCTTTTAACGTGCTGATCGGGCTCCTCAGGTCATGGCTAATGATGGAGAGCAGTTTACTCATCCCCGTGTTGCGGGCTTCCAATAAACGGTTGACCTGGTTGATCTGTTTATTGGCGCGGATCAGGAAAAATGCCCAAATGATCACCAGGATGGTTCCGCCGATGATCAGATAAAGTTTTATTTTGCTATGCTCCAACTCCCGTTGCTGGGTGAGGCTGTCTTTTTTCAAGACATCCACCTGGTGCTGTTTTTTCTCCAGCTCGTAATCCGATTGCAACGTCTTTATCTCCTTTTCTTTATTCAGATTAAACAGGCTGTCATTCAGATCGATCTCGAGGTTCCTGAATGCCAAAGCATGCTGGTAGTCTTTCAAAGCCAGGTAATCCTCATAGAGGATATGGTAGGAGGTCTTGATGGTCTCGCCGGTATGCAAGACCAGTGCTGACTGCAGGGCGGCCGTGGCATCATCCATGCTGGCTTTGTATTGGCCCAGCTGATAGCAGGCGTCCGCCATGGAATTATGTGTAACGGAAGCGTCGTCTTCGTCGTGGATGTTCTCTGAGATCCGTAGAGATCGTTGAAAATAGGGCAGCGCCCTGAGGGGGTCGTGTTTTTTGGTATAGATATCTCCGAGGTTTGAAAGAATGGTTGGCAAGAGCGAAGAATCATGGATCTTTTTAGCGATATGCAGCGCTTCGACCGTATAGGTGATAGCAGAGTCCAGTTCCATTTCACGCGTTAAGACATCCCCGATATTGAGCAAGCCGATCGCCCAACCGCTCTGATCCGGGAATTGACGGGCTATCTGCAGGGAGCGCCGGAAATAATTCAGGGCCCTGGCATAATCCTTCATGCTTGAGTAAACGATGGCAATATTGGTATAATCATTCTCCATGAGGCCTGTCAGGCCCAGTTTTTCGGTCAGCCGCAGGGCTTTCAGATGGCAATCCAATGCCTCGGGATACATGGCTTTTGTGCCGTAGGCGACGCCCATGGTCAGCCAGGCGAGGGCCTGGCCAAGTTCGTAATGGGCAGCAGTAGCCAGGTCGAGGCATTTTTGACCCATCAGCAATGCGCTGTCAGGATCTTTGTCCCAATAGTACCTGGAAATGGAATAATAGATGTTTACACGCTCCGTATCTTCCTTTGCAAGCGGTAGTTGGTTAAAAAGGTGTAGGAGACGGTCAGGGCTGCTGTTTTGAGCCTGCGCAACCAGGGCATGAAGCCCAAGGAACAGCCACAGAAGGTATCGTAGAATATTGGCTTTCATCTATGAATTTTACAAAATGCGTATAAATATATTCTTTAAAACTATACGTTGGATTTCTGCCGGATTATTTTATTAAAAGATCGATTGATTGTGATAAATTACCTGTCAATGATACATATGCAAAGGACTGGGAAAGTGACCATTATACTGGTTATCCTGGCGGTCTGCCACCTCATGGGTCGTTCCCAGGAAACGATCAGGACGTATCTCTCCGGTACGGACAAGGACCATACGGTCAACTGGGAGTTTTACATCAACACCGGGCAAAGAAGCGGTTCCTGGAATAAGATAGCTGTCCCTTCCAATTGGGAACTACAAGGCTTTGGAACGTATAATTACTTCCAGGATACAAAAAACCCCGACGAGCAAGGCTTGTATAAATATCATTTTAGTACTGACGCAGCGTGGAGTAAGAAGATAATATTCATCGTTTTTGAAGGGGCAATGACGGATACTAAAGTAATGATCAATGGACTATTAGCCGGACCCATACACCAAGGCGGCTATTACCGCTTTAAATATGACATTACCAACCTGGTAAAGACAGGTGGCAACCTGCTTGAGGTTGCCGTCAGTAAAAAGTCGGCTAATGCATCTATTAATCTTGCCGAGCGAAGGGCTGATTTCTGGCAGTTCGGTGGTATTTACCGGCCCGTTTACCTGGAAATAGTACCGGCCAATTACATCGATCACATGGCAATCGATGCTAAGGCTGATGGAAGGATGAAAGTAGATGTATATGCGCCGAACATCAAGAACGGCAATCGGATAACAGCGCGGTTGCAAACATTAGAAGGACGGGAAATAGGTAAGGAAATAGTGGAAGAAGCGGCGAACGGAAAATTACCAGTTTCTTTGAAAGGCAGTTACAAAACTATCGTCCCATGGAATCCTGAATTTCCAAAATTGTACAACCTGGTAGTTTCCATCAAAGATAAAGATGGGCATGTTATTCATACTACAGCGCAGCGTTTTGGATTTCGTACCATGGAACTAAGGCTGCATGACGGTATATATGTGAATGGGAAAAAGGTGATGCTGAAAGGCGTTTGCCGCCACAGTGAATGGCCTGAATCCGGGCGTGCCTTGAGTAAAGCGATCAGCATTATGGATGTCAATTTAATGAAGGACATGAATATGAATGCGGTTAGAATGTCCCATTATCCGCCTGATCAGCACTTTTTGGATGTCTGCGATTCGTTGGGCTTGTTTGTATTGGATGAGTTGACCGGATGGCAAAATAAATATGATACGGTAGTCGGTCAAAAGCTGGTGAAGGAAATGGTGGTACGCGATGTGAACCATCCCGCTATCATTTTTTGGGACAACGGAAACGAAGGTGGGTGGAACACGGCGCTGGATGATCAGTTTAAATTATATGATCCTCAAAACCGCGTAGTCCTTCATCCATGGGAGAAATTCAATGGAACAGATACCCGGCATTATCCTGACTATAATTATGTGGCGAATTCGGCATTATATGGCAATGACGTATTTTTCCCCACGGAATTCATGCACGGCAATTACGATGGCGGGGCCGGGGCCGGCTTAGAGGATTTTTGGAACGCTATAGTAAACCATCCATACGGAGCGGGAGGATTTATATGGGTATTTGCCGATGGCGGCATAAGGCGTGTAGACCAGGACAGTACAATGGATACAGCAGATGACAGTGCCCCGGATGGTATTCTAGGGCCGCACCGGGAAAAAGAAGCCAGTTTTTATACCATTAAGGAATTATGGTCGCCGGTGGTGATCAATAAAAAACTAATCACACCGCCATTTGACGGCAGGATTGCTGTTGAAAACCGGTATAGCTATACAGATTTAAGCCAGTGCCAATTCAAATGGAGACTGGTTAGCTTTCCGGCAGCCGCCGATACTGGCATAAAAGCCATTACAGGAGCACAAGAGGATCTGCCAAAATTCAATCTGGCCCCGGGTCGAAAGGGGTTCCTGTCATTACACCTCCCTCAGAATTGGACGAGTTATGATGCGTTGTATTTGACAGCCATCGACCCGCATGGCAGAGAATTATTTACCTGGACCTGGCCGATTACATTGCCGAATCAGGTTAAAAAGCCAATGATGGATTCGTCTACTTCAAGCATTGCAGTTGAAGATTCAACAACGAGCTTGATTGTTCATTCATCAGGGGTTACCTATTTTTTTAATAAAGCGAATGGACAACTGCAAAGGGTGGTGAACGGCAAAAGTGGAATTTCATTGGCGGGCCCTGTGGAGGCAGGGTTTAATCACCAACTTGTAACACTAAAAAGTTATTTCGAAGGTTCAAACTATATAGTAGAGCCAGTTTATGAAGGGGATACTTATTTTAATGTCAAATGGACTTTCGCTCCCGGTAAGGCAGTAGAGCTACGGTATCAATACACACTTGAAAAACACTGGTCGCAGCAGACAGGCGTTGATTTTGCGGGGATAACCTTTCATTACCCCGAAGAAAAAATAACCGGCATGAAATGGCTGGGCCGGGGGCCATACCGGGTATGGAAAAACAGGCTAAAGGGGCAACAGTTTGGCGTATGGCACAAGAACTATAATAATACCATCACCGGGGCAAGTTGGGACTATCCGGAATTTAAAGGCTACCATGCCGATTTGTATTGGGTCGTCATTGAAAATAAGGAATCGTCCTTTACGGTGTATACCGATGATCAGTCTATATTCCTCCAGATGTTGAAGCCAGATCATTCAAAATATGAACACGAAAGCCTCAAAGCTGCTTTTCCGGAAGGGGATATAGGGTTTTTAAATAGCATTGCCCCGATAGGTACACGGTTTCAAAATCCATCACTGCTTGGTCCTGAAAGTCAAAAAAGCATTCAGCTTAACTACGGTATAGTCAAAGGAACGCTATGGTTTGATTTTAGGTAGAGAAAATGGGTCAGTAGATTATTCTGAGTAATAAGTTTTTTTTGATCGTATTGTGGATTGCATAATTTTGTGCAATCCTTATTTTATCCTTTCTGCACAATTACGTTAGGTTTGAGAAGCCGGAAACAAATCGTATCTTCGAAAGAGAAATTGATAAGATTTCAGGAAAATCGAATACCATGAATATTTTTGAACAAGTCGCGGAAATCAGGGCTGAAGAAGCCTTGGCGAAGGGCATTGAAAAAGGCCGCGAAATAGGATTCGCTCGACAATATCATTGAAGACTGCATCATTGACAACTGCTCTTTCCCGGGCAGTTTTTTTATATCATTTTGGCGATTTTGTATTACTTTTTATCATGAAACGGATCATGCTGACTCCTTCACAGGCCCGGAAAATCATCCTTCATGCGGCGGGCTTATCCAAACGGGCGCAGTTTGGCAAAGGCAGGGAAGCGGTCTACAAACTCATCGACCATCTCGGGTTTGTCCAGATCGATACCAACGCTATTGTCGAGCGTGCACATCATCATGCTATTGCATCGAGGGTCCCTGACTACAAACCGGAGTGGCTGGATGAGCTGCAGGCAGATGAAAGGATCTTTGAATTCCTGACCTATGCCGCGGGCTACATGCCGATGGACGATTTCCGGTTCTCGCTGCCGGTGAAGGCCAGCTTTTTGGCTCAAAGAAAACCCATGACCCAAGCGGAAATCAACCTGATGAAGCGAGTGCTGGACAGGGTTTCGCGGGATGGACCGCTGATGGCAAAGGATTTTGAAAATGACAGGGTAGAGGCCAGCAGAGGTTGGTGGGACTGGCGGCCATCGAAGATTGCCCTCGAGCGGCTGTACTTTGACGGAAGTCTGATGACGACGCGAAGCAAGGAGTTCCATAAGATCTATGATTTACCTGTTAATCTCCTCCCGGGCGATATCGATGTAACGATGCCTGGGCCGGAGGAATTTGCCCGGCAGGTGATCCGGCGAGGGTTGAAGGCGCTGGGGATAGCCTATGTAAAGGACATCGCCTGGCGGGCACGGTTCGCTCAACCTAATTTAGTGAAGACGGAATTGGAAAAGCTGGTAGCGGAAGGTGAGGTTTGTCCCGTGGAGATCGAAGGGTT
>PMUF01000216.1 GCA_003167015.1 Chitinophagaceae bacterium
GGGCGGAAATCACGGATTTCTGGGCGATGGTCTTCAATCCCTCCAGCGTCGACCGAATGCTGCACGTCTGGGTAGGGTCCATCCTCGCCGGCGCATTCCTGGTGCTCAGCGTCAACGCCTGGTACCTCCTCCACGGAAAACATACCAAAATTGCCGCGCCAACCTTTAAGATAGCCCTCACGGTCGCTGCCGTGTTCTCGGTCCTTCAATTATATCTCGGCGATCGCAGCGCCGATGTAGTCACCCGCTACCAACCCGCGAAACTCGCCGCCATGGAAGGACACTACGACAGCTCAGCCGTTGCCGATATGTACCTCTTCGGGTATGTGGATAAACAGAAGGAGAAAGCCTGGGGCATAAAAATTCCCGGGGGCCTGT
The DNA here is from genome assembly GCA_003167015.1 of Chitinophagaceae bacterium. Taxonomy (GTDB): domain Bacteria; phylum Bacteroidota; class Bacteroidia; order Chitinophagales; family Chitinophagaceae; genus Puia. The sequence continues at coordinate 379 of PMUF01000216.1, forward strand.
CCTTCCTTGCCCATGGCAGTTTTAAGGCTCCCGTAACAGGACTGCGGGCCTTCAAACCCGAGGACCGGCCCTCGCAGGTCAACTCGGTCTTTCAGTTTTACCATCTCATGATCGCCATGGGTATCGCCATGATAGGGCTTTCTCTCTATGGCTGCTGGCTCTGGTGGCGAAAAAAACTCTTCGACCGCCGCTGGCTGCTCCGGATCTTTACGTTCAGCGTACTCCTGCCGCAACTGGCTAACGAGGCAGGCTGGTTTACCGCGGAGATGGGCCGCCAGCCCTGGGTGGTATATGGCATGCTGCGAACCTCCGACGCACTGTCACGCGCGGTTAGCGCCAACGAGATCGTCTTTTCGCTGATCCTCTTCACTATCGTTTATATCGTGCTGTTTGCCCTTTTCCTTTTCCAACTGAACCGCAAGATCCAGCATGGCCCCGTGGATTATGGCACGAAAGAACCGATCGAAGACGGGGCACGCAGGGATAATCCGCTGTTGCTGCATGAACAGCCGACAGACGTGCGGCCGGACGCGGGATAAAAAAACAAACTATGCACACCTTCCTCGGACTCGACTATAATCTCTGGTGGTTCCTGGTTTTCGGGGCCGTCATCAGCGGATATGCCATTCTCGACGGGTTTGACCTCGGCGCCGGGTCGCTGCATCTCTTTCTTCGCAAAGAGCAGAGCCGCCGAATCGCCATGAATGCTATCGGCCCGATCTGGGATGGCAACGAAGTCTGGTTAGTCATCGGCGGGGGCGCCCTCTTTGCGGGCTTCCCGGTAGCTTACGCCGCTATCTTTTCCGCCTTTTATGTGCCGTTCATGATCTTTCTCATCGGGCTGATCTTCCGCGCGGTCTCCATCGAGTTCCGCAGCAAGGAACCCTGGCCCTGGTGGCGAAAAAGCTGGGACATCATCTACTGCGTCGCCTCCATTGTCATCTCCCTGTCCCTGGGCCTCATGCTAGGCAATGTGGTTGGCGGCATTCCCCTCGACAGCCATCACGAATTTGCCGGCAACTGGCTTTACTTTCTCAATCCTTTCGCCATCATGGTAGCCATTACCACGTTGGCCCTGTTCATGATGCACGGCGCCATCTTCCTGACCATGAAGACAGAGGCCAGGCTTTTCGTAAAGCTGCACGTCCTGGCCAATAATTTTATCGTCTTCTTCGTCGTCAGCTTTGGGATCACCACCCTATATACGCTGCTGTATATTCCTCATCTCAGCGATTTTTTCAAAAGCCGGCCGGCTTATTTTACGATCCCGTTGCTGATGATCCTCTCCATCGCCAATATCCCGCGACAGGTAAAGGTCGGAAAGTACCGCTATGCCTTTATTTTCTCTACGCTCACCATCGCCTTGCTGCTGATCATGGTGGCCATCGAAGTCTTTCCCTATCTTCTTTATTCCCCGCAACAACCCGCCAACAGCATCACCGTCTACAATGCCTCCTCTTCCACCCGGACCATGAAGATCCTGCTGGTGATGGCGCTGATAGGCACACCCCTGGTAGGCATTTATACCTCTTTTGTTTTCTGGACTTTTAAAGGAAAAGTCAGGCTGGATGAAATGAGTTATTAGATCATATGCCCAGACATGACGACATAGGCGACCGAAAAATAGATCACCAGCCCGGTCACGTCAACCAGGGTGGCGACGAAAGGAGCCGAAGACGCGGCAGGATCTGCTCCCAGTTTTTTGAGGATCAGCGGCAGCATGGCGCCCGACAATGTCCCCCATAAGACCACGCCGATCAACGCAAAAAAGACTACACCGCCGACTAAGATCCACTTAGGGCCATATCCGCCCTGGATATTAAACTGTTGCCATATTGAAATCCGCAGAAAACCAACAATGCCGAGAATAATGCCCAGAACAAGACCCGCAAAAAGCTCCTTTCGCATCACCCGCCACCAGTCCCGGAATCTGATCTCCCCGATCGCCATTGCCCGGATGATGATCGAAGATGCCTGACTGCCCGAATTACCGCCGCTGGAAATGATCAGCGGAATGAACAGAGAAAGTACCAGCCATTTGTCGAGCTCACCCTCGAACCCCTTCATCGCCGTTGCGGTCAGCATCTCACCCAGGAACAGGATGATCAGCCAGCCGGCACGCTTCCTGATCAGTCGGAGAAAGGGGATCGTCGTATAAGGTTCATCCAATGCTTCGGAACCCCCGATCTTCTGGATTTCACGGGTGCCTTCCTTTTCAGCCAGCCGCAGGACGTCATCGAGGGTGACGATCCCCAGCAGTACCCCCGCGTCATCGGTCACGGGCAACGCGTACCGGCTGTTGTTCCGGAAGATATTGATCACGTCTTTCTGTGAATCGTTGACGTTTAGCGCAAGGAACTGGTGGTCCATGATCTGCGCGACGGTCGTGGAGGGATCTACGATCAGAAAATCCTTGATATTGATATCGTCTATTAAAATGCCTTTGTCGTCAATGACGAACAGCCAGTTTAATGTCTCCGTGGCCTGCCCCCGGTGGCGGATATAAGACAATACATCCTGGCAGGTCTCCGACATTTTGATCGATATGTAGTCGGGGGTCATCAGCCTGCCTACGGACCCTTCTTCATATCCCAGCAATACCAGCGTCTCTTCGCGGCGTTCGGGAGTCAGCGTCTTCAGCAGCTCCTTGACGTAATTGCCCGGCAGCTCTTCCAGGAAAGCCGTGCGGTCATCGGGCTGCAGCGCATTCAGCAGCTCGGCAGCCTTTTCTTCCGGCAGCGACTTGAGGATAGTCTCCTGCTTGTCATTTTGCAGATACTTAAAAGCCTTCGCCGCATGCTTGGGGTCGAGATTCTGGAACAGCTTCACCGCCCATTTCGTGTTGCGATTCGTGAAGTCCGCGATATCCCGGGGGGTTAGTTTGTTCAGCTTGACAAAATCGGTGATCTTGTTATGCTGAAGCAGGTTTTTGATGTCTTTGAAGTTGAGCATACTCCAAAAATAGGGAACCGCGCCGTTTCCAGGCAAAACAAGTCAAATTAATTTAATGTTTCCCCGGCACTCCCGGCCAGGGCTACGTTATGGCGAAAGGATCGCATCGGTCTTATGGACCAGGATATTCGTTCCGGAAACCAGGTTGCCGCTCAACCAGTTCGCGGGCACGGCATTGCCGCTGGCAGCAAATTGCCAGCCGCCGCCCGCATGGCCGATCGTGATGGAATTGCCCAGGAGGTCGGTCACCGGCCCGGGGATGGGGAAGTTATTGGTAAAATAGGCTCCCCTCACCACCTGGCCTTCTACCAGCGTGATCAATGAGTCGACATTGGCAGAGTCAATGGCGGTAACGCTATCATAACCAGCCGTCCGGAAGGCATTATTGACCGGGGCGAAAACGGTATAATTGCCTGTCAGGAGCAATGAATCATACACATTACTAAGGGAAAAAGCCGCGGCGAACATAGTCAGGGAGGTATCTTCCTGCAACAGGAGGGGCAGGGAATCCACGGCGGTGGGCAATAACGAGTTCAGGTAGTAGACCGTGGCCTTGCCGACGGCAGTCCCTGCATTCGGTGCCGTCGTGCCGCCATTCATCAGCAGCTCTCCGGTGGAATCTTTCTCGATATAGAGCGAGGCGCCCAGCAGGGTCGGGTAGGCGGTATACGTTCCGCTGTCGGGTGACAGGGCGCCCAGCACATACTGGTACCGGATGAGCTGGTCCAGCAGGTAGGAGCTGGTGGAATCGATGGTGACATTGGTGTACCCGGCCGCCTCCAGGACGGCATTCCTGGGGATCAGTATAGTCTCTGTCGTGTCCGCCAACAGGGCGGCGTCATTGGCCACCAGGATCATTTGGTGAAAAAGCGTCAGGGTAGTATCCGAATTTACAAGGGTCTGGAGCGGGGTGATCGGGATCGGCTTGGCGGGTGTCGCCTTTTTACAGGACAGAACCCCGATGAAAAACAGGCCCAAAAGGCTGCCGATTATTGTCCACAGACGTTTTTGCATCAATGACATCATTTTTGAATGAACGGCCTTTGGGTCAGGGGTTTTATAGCTTCTCGTACAACTTCCTCAGCCGGTCGCGGGTCATGATCTTTTCCCAATTGGGTCCCAGCGCATTTTCCCAGAGAGGCTTCATGACCAGAGAAACGTCAATCATCGCATTGAATTGTTCGTCGGTCAGCCCTTTTGTGATATGTTGTGGAATATCGATCTTATTTTTTTCCACCATTTTTTTGAATTCCCGGACACCCTCCGGATAAAACTCCTCCAAATGGTCGAAGACGATGCAGTTGCCGATCCCATGTTTGGTACCCAACAGATAAGACAGCCCATAGCTGACGGCATGCGCTACCCCCACCTGGGAATAGGCAATGCTCATCCCCCCGGCATAAGAGGCCATCATCAGCTTGTCATCGCTCTCCTCATCCCAGCCCTGTTTTTTCACATAGACCTCCTGGCAAAGCTGTAAGGCTTTTTCACCATAGGATTTGCTGAACTCGTTCAGGTAAGTCCCCTGCAAGCTTTCGATACAG
>PMUF01000513.1 GCA_003167015.1 Chitinophagaceae bacterium
ACGGCAAGCCTTCGGCGGCCGAGCCGGTCATATGGATGCATTGCGCCTCGCTGGGGGAGTTCGAACAAGGCAGACCGGTGATCGAGGCTTTGCGGAAGGAGTCGCCGGGGGCCCGGATCGTACTGTCTTTCTTCTCTCCTTCGGGGTATCGGGCCAAGAAGGATTATGAGGGGGCGGACCATGTATTTTATCTCCCGCTGGACAGTCCGTGGAATGCCCGGCGGTTTATCAGCCTGGTGCGTCCTACCCTGGTCTTGTGGGTCAAATATGATTATTGGTATTATTACCTGGTGGAATTGAAAAAGAGGGGTATTCCGGTGTTGCTGATATCGGGTGTATTCCGGGCGGATCAGCCTTTTTTCAAATGGTATGGCCGGCTGCACCGGTATATGCTGGAATGTATGACGCATCTTTTCGTCCAGACTGAGGCCTCACGGGTCTTGCTGGAAGGGCGGGGGCTGAGGGGGCAGGTGAGCGTGAGCGGGGATACGCGGTTCGACCGGGTAATAGAGATTGCAAGGGAGGGTGCCCCGTTGCCGCTGATCGAGGCCTGGTGTGCCGGGTATCCGGTGATTGTAGCGGGCAGCACCTGGGAGGAGGATGAGGAGGAACTGGACCACTTTGCCAATACGCATCCGGAGGTTCGGTTTATCCTTGCACCGCATGAGATCGGGGAGGACAGGCTGGTGGAGGTGGAGCGGTTGTTCCGTCATTGTGTCCGGTATTCGGTTTGGGCCGCCGGCGCCAAGGCTGCGGCGGCCGCGGGCCGCGGGGGGGCCGCGGGCGCGGGAACGGGCTCGAGGCCGGGTTGGCCGGAGCCGAATGTGCTGATCATCGACAATATAGGGATGTTATCGAGGCTATACCGTTACGCTACCATTGCCTATGTAGGCGGCGGTTTCGGCGATGATGGGGTGCATAATGTGCTGGAGGCGGCGGTATATGGCAAACCGGTGGTATTTGGGCCGGTAATTGAAAAATACATCGAGGCGGTGGAATTAACGGAGACCGGGGGCGGGATCGTGATTGACAGTGCCGTGGAAGCGGAAGGGGTCTTGAAACGGCTGTTGAGGGACCCGGCGGAAGTCCGGGAGATCGGCGAAGCGTCGGCCCGGTATGTGGATTCGAAGAAGGGGGCGACCGAAAAGATCGTCCGGTATATCACGATGCAAAAAATGTTAGAAAAGTAATTTTTTGCATCGTAACGGCTAATGACTTGAACCGGACTCCGTCCGGTTTGGTCAGGAAAAGCGTCTTTTGACGAGCTGATAGAAATGGCGGGTGGCCTCGCGATTCTCATCCCAGCCGAGTTTGACCTTCAATTCTCTTTCCATCCAATATTCGGCCTCGGGCAGGATGCGAAATCCATTAATGGTCTTGAGGCTGCGCTCGTACATGACTTCGTCTCCCCTAAAGAGTTGATTGATAAATACATAGCGATCATTGATGCCAATGGCCTTTCTGAGATCGCGAACGGGAGTATCGTTAAGGGCGGATTTGAGCTCGACGATGTCGGACTTCAACTTTTCATTGAGGGAAGAAGTGCCGTTGCTGCCGATGACGTCATTGATCTCGCGGGTCTTTTGGGACAGGGTGAAGCGGTCCGTAGGCTTTTCCGCGAGGGGGTCGAAGGGCCAGGTACCTCTTTCGGGGGTGGCGGACCGGGTAGAGGTGCCGGTGGTGGCGGCGACGGCGACAGGGGTGTCTGTATCCACAACTGCGGCCGGGTTGGCTGCGTAGGGGGTAGACACGGGGGTGCCGGGTAGGTATGGCGGAACCGCGGCGTTGCCGTTGGCGTAGGGTGAAACGACGGGAGACCCGTTGATGCCGGATGTGCCGTTGGTGGCGGGAGTGCCGTTGATGGCGGCTCCGTTGGGGATGGCGGTCCCGTTGGTAGAAATGGGCGCGGGGCGGGCCTCCACGGGGGCTGTCAGCTCTTGTTCAGGTATGGGAGGAGTAACTATTTTTACGGCCGATGGCATCATAACTGCTATCTTCGTCGGCATTACCTTTGCGGGGGCAGGCTTGCTCGCGAGGAGGCGAATCTCCTCTTCGAGTAGCTGGGCTGTCCGGAGCATTTGAGAAGGGTCTGCCCCCCGGTCAAACTGCTCCTTTAATTGAGACATCAGATCTTTTAGTCGTTCCATGTTAGGTACCAGTTGAAAAGCGCTAAGGGTTAGAAAGTGGAATACCTATAAAGTTATAACAAATTCCGAACCTAATTTTAATGTATCTATGTTCATAGAACCCCATTTACAGGGTGTAAGGCGTGGTTGGATCGAAGTCATTTGCGGCTCCATGTTCTCAGGGAAAACAGAGGAACTGATCCGCAGGCTAAAACGCGCTAAAATTGCCAGTCTGAAGGTAGAGATCTATAAGCCCGCTATCGATACACGCTATCATGAGCATCAGATCGTGTCACATGACGAAAATGCCATCCAATCGACGCCGGTCGAGGCTTCGACGTCCATCCTTCTCATGGCCGGCGAAGTCGATGTCATAGGAATAGATGAAGCCCAGTTCTTTGACGATCAACTTCCTGATGTCTGCGACAGGCTGGCTCTTCGTGGGATTCGGGTCATTGTGGCGGGTCTGGACATGGATTACATGACCAAGCCCTTCGGCCAAATGCCGAATCTTCTCGCTAAAGCAGAATATATAACCAAGTTGCATGCCATTTGTGTAAAATGTGGAAACATAGCCAACTATTCGTATCGTAAAACAGACCGGTCCGCACAGATCCTGCTAGGTGAAAAAGACCTGTATGAGCCGCGCTGTCGTCACTGCTATTATACGCTGCCCTAGGGTTTGATCCTTGGAGGCCGGAGGGGGCGAGATGTTTAATGGGGTGAGGGGCGGATTAGAATTTTAACTATTCTTTTTATTTTAGTACTCGGGTCCGTCGGACTGGGGGGCGGGAATGACGGAAGAGTCCCTTAGATTTGCGGCAAAATTGTCTGTTATCCGAGCTTTTTCACAAATTTTTGCGCTTTTCAGGAAAGACCTGCTGCTGGAGATCCGGCAACAGTATACTTTCTATGGGGTGCTGTTGTATGTGGCGTCCACTATTTTTGTGCTGTACCTGTCGATGGGAGAGCCGGAGGGACCGGTATGGAAGGGGTTGTTCTGGATGATCCAGCTGTTCGTGTGTGTGAATGCGGTGGCGAAGAGCTTTCTCCAGGAGGGCAGAGGAAGGCTGCTGTATTTTTTTTCGATCACCAGCCCGGGCAATTTCATTGTAGCGAAGCTGATCTTCAATGCGGGGCTGATGTTATTGATGAGCCTGGTGAGTCTGGGCCTGTTCGTACTGATGCTGGGCAACCCGATGCCGAACCCTGTTGTTTTCATCTTTATCAGCTGTCTGGGTGGAATGAGCCTCAGCCTGGTCTTCACTTTTCTGGCGGCGATTGCTGCCCGTGCACAACAGAGCGCTGCGCTGATGGCGATCCTGGGCTTTCCGCTGGTGATCCCGCAGTTGCTGCTGCTGAGCAAGATCTCGAATATTGCTTTTGCTGAGGTGATACAGGGGGGGCTGGCGGGGATGATCGCGGTGCTGGTGGGGCTGGACGTCATGCTGGTAGCGTTGTCGCTGATCCTTTTTCCTTTCCTGTGGAAAGATTGATAGCCAGGGAAGTGCGTTAAATTCCGGGTTTCGAAAGCGGCCTGAAGATTTTGCTGCCTGATTCCCCTAATTTTGCACTCCTAAACCGGGGACGGCCCCTCAAGAATTAATTATGCTTCGTCAGAACTGGTGGAAAATAATTTGTGTCGTTGCTCTGATCTATACTTGTATAGAAGGGTTTCTTGGGAGTGTTCCGGCCTTACCTATTATCAACGAGACGATCCGCAACTTATATTTTCATGTGGCTATGTGGTTCGGTATGATGATCTTATTTATCGTTTCGGTCGTCTATTCCATCAAATACCTGCGTACCAATAATCATATATTCGATATATATGCGCTGGAATACGCTAAGGGGGGGATTGTCTTTGGCTGTCTGGGTTTGCTGACGGGATCGATCTGGGCGGGTTTTACATGGGGGGCTTTTTGGAGCAATGACCCCAAGCAGCTGGGGGCTGTCATTGCGCTGCTGATCTATTTTGCCTACCTGGTGTTGCGGAATTCGATGACGGACATGGACAAGCGGGCGCGGATCGGCGCGGTATATAATATCTTTGCCTTTGCCATGCTCTTCCCTACGATCTGGATCATTCCCCGCATGGTGGAAAGCCTTCATCCGGGGGGAATGGGTAATCCGGCCCTGGACAGCAACGATATCGACAAGCGGATGCGGATCGTGTTCTGGCCGGGGGCCGTTCCGGGCTGGACCCTGCTGGGCGTGTGGATCACCACCCTGCGTATCCGGCTGCAGCTGCTGACAGAGAAGAAACATACATCCGAACCTACCAAAAAGAAATTCAGTCATGCATAAGAAAGCGTACTTCTGGTTATTGGTCTTCGCCTCATGGTTCATGGGATTTTCTGCCCGGGCGCAGGATTCGGCAGGGGGTAAACCGGTCGAAATGGCCGACGGACTGAGGGCGAACGGGAAGATTTATGTGGTGATCATTGTGGTGGTCACAATATTACTGGGGCTATTTGCGTATGTTATCCGGCTTGACAGAAAGATCAGCCGTTTGGAAAAAAATGTAAAATAGGTCTGAAGACCGCTCACTATAAATTCAACGATTATGGCTGGCCAAGTAGAAGAATACAAATTTTTCGAAGCAGTAGAAAAAAGTTTTGACAAAGCCGCAGGATTTACCAACTGGGATCCCGGCATTCTGGAACAGATCAAGCAGTGCAATGCGGTTTACCGTATGTTTTTCCCCGTTAAGATCGGCGATAAGATAGAGGTCATCAAGGCTTATCGCGTTCAGCATTCCCAGCATAAGACTCCCTGCAAGGGGGGCATCCGGTTTGCCTTGTCGGTGAACCTGGACGAGGTGATGGCGCTGGCGGCGCTGATGACCTTCAAGTGCGCCATCGTGAACGTGCCTTTTGGCGGCGCCAAAGGCGGGATCAGCATTGATCCGAAGAAATACACGCCTTACGAGCTGGAAAAGATCACCCGGCGTTATACGTCCGAGCTGATCAAGAAGAATTTTATCGGGCCGGGTACGGACGTGCCGGCGCCTGACTACGGTACGGGTGAGCGTGAGATGGCGTGGATACTGGATACCTATATGAGTATGCGTCCCGGCGAGATCGATGCGCTGGCCTGTGTAACGGGCAAGCCGGTATCGCAGGGCGGTGTCCGGGGTCGTCGCGAAGCGACGGGGCTGGGCGTCTTCTACGGCATCCGCGAGGTCTGCAATATGGAAGAGATCATGAACCGGCTGAAGCTGAAACCCGGCGTGGAAGGCAAGACAGTCGTAGTGCAGGGGCTGGGTAATGTCGGTTATCATGCGGCCAAGTTCTTCCGCGAGGGAAAGGCGAAAGTGATCGCGCTGGCGGAATATGAAGGCGCTATCATGAACCCTGCGGGGCTCAATGAAGAAGAAGTATTTCAGCACCGGAAGAAGACCGGCAGCATCCTGAATTTTCCGGGGGCGACGAATCTTCCGAAATCCGGTGATGCGCTGGAGCTGGACTGTGATATCCTGATACCCGCCGCTTTGGAGAATGTGATCAATGGAGAGAATGCTCCACGGGTAAAGGCCAAGATCATCGGGGAAGCCGCCAATGGGCCGCTGACACCGGAGGCCGATGAGGTCTTTGCGAAGAAGGGCACGCTGGTCGTACCGGATATGTATCTGAATGCGGGCGGGGTGACCGTCTCCTATTTCGAATGGTTGAAGAACCTGAGCCATGTCCGGTATGGTCGAATGGAAAAACGTTTCACGGAAAATATGAACACGCATATCCTGAGTCAGATCGAGGGACTAACGGGAAAGAAGGTGAGCCAGAAGGAAAAGGAATTTATCATGCACGGGGCTGATGAGGTCGACCTGGTCTATAGCGGATTGGAAGAGACGATGATTGCGGCGACGAGGGAGATCATGGATGCGTGGAAGGCGAACCCGAGTGTGCCGGATATGCGGACGGCGGCGTATGTGGTGGCGATCAATAAGGTGGGTACGTCGTACGCGGAGCTGGGGATTTTCCCATAGACGCGCGAGGGCGCGGGTGTAGCGGGACGAGATGGATTTTTGGCCGGGAAACCGAAAGGATTTAACTTGGGGCTGCCATGTCAAACAGTACTACGCGATTCAGCGACCGGGTCGAAGATTATGTCAAATACCGGCCTCACTATCCTGCTGCCGTTCTCATTTATTTGCAGACGACCTACTCCTTTCTTCCCAGTTGGGTGGTCGCCGATATCGGGTCGGGGACCGGAATTTCCACCGAATTATTTTTAGCCGGCGGCAACCGCGTGGATGCCGTTGAGCCAAATCGTGAGATGCGGATGAAGGCGGAAGAATTGCTTTCGGACTATCCGGGTTTTGTGAGCATCGACGGGACGGCGGAAGCGACGGGTCTGCCGGAGTCATCGGTGGACCTGATCGTAGCGGGGCAGGCTTTTCACTGGTTCGAGCCTGCGGCGACGCGGCGGGAATTTATGCGGATTGCCCGGCCGGGAGCGGTTGTGGCGCTGATCTGGAACGAACGGCTGATCCACTCGGATTTCGAAAAAGAATATGAGGACCTGATCCTGGAATATGCCGGAGACTATAAGACTATCAATCATAAAAATATTACCGATCCGCAGATCGGGGCGTTCTTTCAACCGCAGGCATTTGTGCTGGCCGTTTTCGATAACGAACAGGTCTTCGATTTTGATGGGCTGAAGGGCCGGCTGCTGTCTTCTTCTTATATTCCGAAGGAGGGGGCGGGTCATGAGGCGATGATGAAAGCGCTGACGGCGCTCTTCGAGCGGCATCAAACGGGGGGCCGGGTGCGGGTAGGATATGAAACGAAGTTGTATACGGGGGTTATCCGGCCGCGGGTGTGAGGAGGGTCCGGGGGAGCGAGGGCTGCAGGGAGGAGGGGCGGGCAAGGGGCCGTATTTCGAAAAAATCTACATCATGAGAATATTGCTTGTCAAAGGTTTGAGTCTTTTATTGCTGGTCCTGGCACTGGTTCCTTCAGGCAGGGCGCAGTATGCCGCCGGAAAGGTGCTGGAAGAAAAGACGGTACGCAGCGCCATCCTGGGAAAGGACGTACGATATACGGTCTACCTGCCGGCAGACTATTCTACTTCAGAAAGGTCCTACCCTGTCGTCTATCTCCTGCATGGCTATACCGATGACAATACGGGCTGGCTGCAGTTCGGTGAGATCAACCGGTTGGCGGACAAAGCGATTGCCGAGGGCACGATCCCGCCGATGATCATCGTCATGCCGAACGGGGATTCCAGCTGGTATATCAACTCCTATGACGGGAAGGAGAAATATGAAGATTTCTTTATCAAGGAATTCATGCCGGCCGTTGAAAAAACTTACCGGATCAAGGCCGAGAAAAAATACCGGGGCATTGCGGGGCTTTCGATGGGCGGTTACGGAACGCTGTTCTATTTGCTGAAGCATCCCGAGCTTTTTGCTGCGGGAGCTGCCCTGAGCGCTGCGGTGTTTGATGATGCCTCGTTGACGGCCATGCAGGATGATGGCTGGGAGCGGACTTTTGGCCAGTTGTATGGACGCGGGCTGAAAGGGAAGGACAGGCTGAATGATGCCTGGTATGCCAATTCTCCATTGAAGATCGTGGCGGACAAGCCTGCCGATGATTTGAAACACGTACGATATTGGATCGATTGCGGCGATGACGACCACCTGAGCAAGGGCAACTGCCTGCTGCATATTGCGCTAATGGAGAAGGGTGTGCCGCATGAGTTCAGGGTGCGCGACGGGGCGCATACGTGGACCTATTGGCGGACGGGGATCATTGATGGGCTGCAGTTTATCGGGCAGAGCTTTCATCAGTGGTAAGTCCGGGGTATTCAAAGGGCCTGATGAGGTGGTGAGTGGTGCGCCTTCATTTTGTCTTTATCCACTGGATGGGTCGAAGACCAAAATTGAAGTAAAGCACCATTGTCCTCTAATGTACGTTTCAGCCTTTCCATCGGAGATTTGGAAAGCCAGGTTTTTAATTGTAAGTCCTTTATATGTTTTGGAGTGTCTGTCATTTGTTCAACAGATCAAAGGTATTTAATTTCAGCTGATTAATCCATTTTTCGATATAAGTCCAGTCCAGGCCATCGAAAGCGATAAGATTGCTAATATCCTCCATCTGGACAGGAGACTGCAAATCTTGTATCCAGATAAGCTTGGAAATTAAAAGGTCTTCCGGAGACACAACATAAATTATCTTTCCGTAAAACTCCATTTGAACTCTCCGACTAAATTCCTCTTCTCTAAATGCTTCATTCTTGAGTACAATGAAATCTGCTTTATACCCTGAGGCATAATCAATGATATTGAACATTTTGAATGAAGTTTCGATTGCTTCTCTAACTCCATCTTTATCACAATAATACCCATCTTTAAAACTATCAACAAAAAGATCTAAATTCTTTAACCCCATTGCGATACTCCCCGAAAGCATATAAGGTATATTATGCTGATCAAGTACATCAATTATTTTTTGAAAAAAAATTACCATTTTGCTCGTTAATACATTTTGTAGATCAAAATACATAAAACAGAAACGATCTCAAACTTTGCTTTTCATCTCCGCCAGGTACGCGTTTAACTTGTCGATGTTTTGTTTTAACCCGTCGTCGGCCTTAAAGGTTTTAACGACCTGTATAAATTGTTCGGCTGTTTCAAAAAGCATGTGCCAGGTTAAATGTGTTTGTTCGCCTCGCGCTTCAAATTCAATTGTAGCTGTGAAATTGGGAGCTATGTGATCAAACACTATCTTCTTGTGGGGAATCACCTCTTTAAAAATGCTTTTGTTCTTATAGTCTGTTCCGTCGGGGCCATGCATAGTGAGGATCCATTCGCCACCGGGTTTCATATCCATGGTGGTTATGGTATTGGTAAAGCCATTGGGCCCCCACCATTTGGCAATATGCTGTGGATTGGTCCATGCTTCCCAAACCAGGTCAACAGGTGCATTCAATGTCCGGGTAATCAATAGCTCGCGATCTTTGGTGTTATTTTCCATGTTTTCTTTCTTTTTTAAGTTGATCTAAATAGGTCTCCAGGCTATTCAGTTTGCTGTCCCAATGCTGTTTGTATTGGGCTACCCAGACCGACACTTCACTCAATTGGTCGAGTTGCGCCTGGCAATATCTTTCGCGGCCCTGTTTGTTGATCGTCAAAAGCTCGCATTCTACCAATATCTTAATATGTAAGGATATTGCCTGCCGGCTCACGTCAAAACTCTCCGCTATAGTATTCACATTCATGGGTTTGTCTGCCACCATGCCAATAATCTGGCGCCTGGTCGGATCAGCAATGGCCTGGAATACGTCTCGTCTGATTATCATTATGCAAGTATATGCTTGCAAATATATGGGCAAGGATTTGCTTGCACAAATATTTTTTTAGAAAACTTTTACATGCGGGGATCGCCATATCGGTCTTAGCCGCCCTAGTGGGATTACAGGATTAGTGGGATTGCAGGATGAATTCAAGCCCTCCGGCAACATCTCCGTTTTGGTCGGCTGAAATTTTAAACGGTAATGTCCACGGCCGGCAAATCATATGCAGCTTTTCCAATTGACCCGAACTAACCTCTGCGGTATAATTACCCGGCGTCAGTCCGGTAAAATCGAAGGAACCATCCGATTCCGAGATGGCTTGACCCGCCATTGATTTATCACTCCGATAAAAACAGACAACGATCCGCCCCTGGGGTTTCTGACTACTATCTTCCTTCAGGTAGACCGTGCCCGTCACCTCACCGAAAACGGCGATCGGAATTTCCAACACTTTAAACTGATTCGGGTCGATGACGACACGGATCGTTTTGTTGCGAATATCCCACGCAATGCTTTCAAAGGAAGCATCCAGATGGAGGATATAGCTTGCATAGGCCTCGAGCCCGGTCACCCGGATGGTCGTGTCGGCTGAATTATTCCGGATAGTGCCGCCATTGATCCGGATAGTCACTCCGGATACCCGCGGCTCACCCGGGTCGCGCCTTCCGTTGCCGTTTAGATCGAGGAAGGGTTCGATCAGAAGGCCACCTTTGCCGACAGCACTGTGGTTGTCGTAGCCTACGTATTTCGTCCGGTCATCATACATCAGACTTCCGCTGGCCGATTGCACCATGGCGACTGTCTGAGCGATCTGCGTAACCGAGATCGACGACAATGTAAAGGAAAAATCGTAACGCACTGCCAGCCCGATGCTTCTAAAATTGCTCTTGATATTGTCTTCGTAATAGACATTGAAGAACCCCCTGGAGGTGAGATATTTACCTATTTCGGCCCGCAGATCACTAACCCTGCGCTGGCTGTATTCGTACTGGACCTGGGGAGTGAGGATGATCTTTCCGGGCAGACGAAAAGCCATGGAAAGGCTGCTGTAAACATAGGGGGCGGATTGTTGCGTAAACCAGGCATAGGTGGTTAAATTGGTATTTACACCAAAAAGGACACCCGAAAGCAGTCCTTCTCCCGTGGTATATTTTGAAGCCGGCGTAACTTCTGTGCTGGGAAGGATGGCCTGATAGAGTGACAGCCTGGAAAACAGCGTGAATTTCTTGCTGCGGAAAGGAAAGGATACGATCGCCTTGCGCTCCTCCAGGTAGGAATTGTTGATCGCCTGCTGGCCTCTTGTATACCGTGTATAGTTCAATTCAATCTGAAGATCGGATGCCGTGTGATAGCTGGCTACCAATTTTGCCCTTACTCCAAGGGCATATTCACCCGAAAGGAAGATGTTGGAACTGAGCCGAAGGGAAGCATTCACGAAGGGAATGTTCCTGCCGGTGACAATGGAAGAAAGGTATTCGGTACCGGCGCCGACCGTCAGTCGTTCGCCCAGGCCATAATTGCAGCTGACACGGCCGAAACGACTGTTAACGCTATCCGTTACTATGCCGGCGCTGGCGGTATATTCGAATTCCCCCACAGGAAGAAAATTAAAGGGTATCTGAATATTCTGTTCGTGGGAAATTTCCTCACCCCATGGGCCGTAAAAGCGGAGCTTCAGTAATGAATTACCATACACCAGCGGCACCTGGAAGGTGAAGAAACCGGTTGTAGGCGCCTTTGCATAATTCACCAGGGTATTGTTGATATATAGCTCCACCACCCAGTTAGCCTCTGAATAATACGTGAGCGTGTACGTGCCGAAGGATCGCCTGTACACGGTCGGAGCATTGGTAAACTGCACACCTATGACGGGTGCGTAGATAGAGGCAATGGAAGGAGTGTAGATTTTTCCGGCCGTCACCTGCCTTAATCCCGGATTGTCATTATCTACATAGCGCCATTGAAAGAATTGCTGACTACCGACGAAAGGCGTATTGTTATCGTAATTAAGCGCCAGATCCGTCTCGCCGCCCGCCACGACGCCGCCCAACGCCAGGTACACCCGGTTGTCGTCCTGTTCGGGCAGCCCTTGTTGTGATGCCTGTGTGGCCACTACGCCCCAATCGGCCATGCCCAGTTTGAAGAGGGGGTAGCTGCGCCCGATGGTCGTGTCAACTTTTGCCTCTCCTGTAAGCCGGCTTAAGTTATTACGCATTTCTTCCTGCCTTATCTCCCGGATGACCGGCAAATCAAGGCTGGTCGTCAGGACTATCGACAGGGTACGGAAATTAAATTTGCAGTTCAGGCCGAAAACAAGCCCGAAATAATCCGAGCGGAGATATAGATCGGTCGATGTCCGGATAATAGCATTCGCAGGCAGATCAAAATTTTTCCCCTGATAAACGATGCGGTTATGCACCGGATCTATCACGAAGGTTGATTGCTGGAAGATAAAAAATCCGGATATGGAATCCATTCCGGGCGAAGTAGTATTCTTTATCTTCAAATAATCCAGCACATCGGAGACAGCCAGGTAGGCTACATCATTGCGGATAGCCGCGGGTATCTGTACACCGCCCACACCCTGAACATTCATCAGGACTAATATTTCTTCATAAGGGGGGATCTCGGGATCTCCCAGGGCAAAGCCGCACCGGGAAACGAACAGTGACAACAGCAGACATACCATCCCCTTCAAAAGACCGGCTGGTCGCCAGGGCTTTCGGTTTATAGGAGGGTATGGAAAATGGTCTGTCATGTGTGCTTCGAATATGACCTGGTATTGGTTTTACTGTTGTATAAATGTCACCGAAAAAGTGCCGCTATAGGAACCGGAAGGATTCGCAAGGGGGCTGCCTACTGTAAGCGTCCCGCCGATCCATACCTGGGTTTGGCTGGGAGAGACAATCGTGGTAGTGAAAGGGGTTACCGGGCTCGAAGCGCCCAGGTGCAATGTTATCGATCCTCCGTTGCTGCCTGTAAGGGTAACATCCGGTCCGTTCATAATGGTAATCACCGTACCTGTATTGGCATTGATCGAGAAAAGGGCCGGTGAATACGGGTAACCCAGACTGGCCAAAATCAGGCTGCCGGTTGACGAGCGCGATCCATCCGGGTTGAGGATCACCGTACCGCCGGAAGCGCCCTGGAAGAAGGCGCCGAAGATCATTCCCTGCGCAGGATTCGCGGTGACGACGATGGGCCTGGGCGGAGGGGGTTGTGCGGTCGCCGCCAGGGAGCAGAACAGCAGGACTACACTGATATAAATGGAATAGTTGATCATCGGATGCCTATTAATACTTTTTTAGTTTGAATTCCTTCCGGCGCGGAAAAGTTGACCAGGTAAATGCCGGGCGCAAAATTTGAATAGAATGGCTGGTAAGTACTGCCGCTGATTTCCCCTCGCAGGACAAGTTGTCCCTGCATGTCGAATACCCGGACTTCACCCGTTTCGCCGGGATTTAAGTTGCCATTCACAAAAAGAGTCCCGCCTGCGCTGTATGTCTGTAACGGGCCGTTGGAAGGAGTGCCTGATGAGCCGCCCTGCGCCGGTTCCTTTGTGCTAAAGTTCAGGAAGAACCTGTTCTTATATTCCCCGCTGGCCAGGTACAGGCGATAAGGCGGCGCGTTTTGCAGATCCCGCTGAATGCCCGTTTTGGTATCGGAAAGGTAAACGTACAGCCCCGGGGGCATGTTCTCTATGTCCGTAGCCTTGAAGCTGATCCATCCGTCTTGCGCCGTAGTGAGGCCAAGCGGTACTGTCTCGATGCTGTCGAAAGTATCGGGCAGTGCATAGATGGAAAGTCTCGCGGTATCCGTTGCAATAGCATAAAGATTCGGAATCCCTGTATGTGTATTCATTAATTTCAGAGCATCCAGTTGCTTGTCGAATGCGCCGTCAGCGCCTGCCTTAAAATAAAAGGCAGCGGGATCTCCGTCGGGGCCCAGGTCGTAGAAGCCGGCGCTGAGCCGGATGAATGGAGATGGGTCCTCTGGTACGGTGTAATCGAAAAAAACCGTCGTGAGGTTTAAGTTCCTGGCTGTGTTGTTTACCGCCAGCAGACCCGATACCGGGAACGTACCGTTGGAAACGTGAATAAAAAAGCCCTGCATGGCCGCAATGATATTACTGGCAACGCCATTACTCGAGACCCCGTTAACATAACTGCTATAGGTACCGGTGTACTGACTGACGGTGCCGTTTGAAAAAAAATAGATGGCATTATCGACATTGGTTTTGGTCCAGCCGCCCGCAGCATTCCAATCGACCGGTGAAGGATAGGGATTTCCCACCAGGTTGAATCCCAATGTATAGGTTTGGTTGTGGTTATATAAGGTAGGGGAAGATATCGTGTTGTTGTTAACGACACCCGTCAGGCTGACAGTCAGCGGAGCTAACGATGAACCGAAATTTACAGCGTATCCCGCCAAGGGAGCGAGCAACCCCGATGGGTTGGTATAATTGACCCATCCGGCGGAAGACAGGTTCTCATTGAAGCTATAGACATCGGGGAAGGATGTCGCCAGGTTGATCTCCGAAGAGAAATTATTTACCGTGTCCCCCACGAAAGGAGAGCTAAAATATTTATAGCCGAACCCTGAAGCGAGGTAGCATTGCATGGTCAGGTTGCCGATCACTGCGCCGGTTCCGCTGCCACTTACCAATGCCGTCTGCACGGCGGTGGACAACAGGGTAAGGTTTCCGTTGGCGTTGAGCGTATCGTTACTCAGGACGATGCCATTCACCATTTG
>PMUF01000073.1 GCA_003167015.1 Chitinophagaceae bacterium
GGGTTTGCCGTCATCCGATATCGCCGCCGTGTCGTCCTGTCCAATCTGCAAATAGCCTTCCCGGAAAAGACGGCGGCGGAACGACTGCAGATCGCCCGGACATTCTACCGGAATTTTACGGATAACTTTATCGAGACCATTAAGCTGTTGTCGGCCAGTCGCGCCTTTCTCGACAAGCGCTTCGTCATCGACAACCCCGAGATCCTGGACCAATTCTACGATGAGGGCCGCAAGGTCCAGCTTCACCTGGGCCATTTATTCAACTGGGAGATCGCGGGTGTCGCCATGCCCCTGCGCACGCGGTTCACTTTCCTGGTCGTTTACATGCCCGTAGAAAACAAGGTTTTCGAACGGCTGTTCCTCCGGCTTCGGGGCAGGTACGGGACGGTGCTCTTGCCGGCTACCCGGATGCAAAGGGCCATCCTTCCCTACAGGAACCAACTATATATGCTGACCCTGGTCGCAGACCAGGCGCCGGGCGGCCCGGAAAACACCTATTGGCTGAACTTTTTCGGCCGGCCTACCGCCTTTATCCGGGGGGCGGAAAGGGGCGCCCGCATCGGGGATATCCCCGCCGTTTTTGCCAGGATCTATAAGAATCGCAGGGGTTATTACCGCGCCCGGCTGACTACCATTGCCGAACACCCCGGAGAATTGCCGGAAGGGGAACTGACAAGGCGTTACAGAAGGCTACTCGAAGACGCCATCCGACAGCAGCCTGATGGTTGGCTGTGGAGTCATAAAAGATGGAAATTTGCCTGGAAGGACAGCCTAAAGCCTTTCTGGGTAGACGAAGAAAAAAAATAATGGATTGGTAGCGTCCCCTATTCAGCTTCTCGGAAAATTATAATACATTTACTACAATTAATCTTATTTCCCCTTACATTATCGTGCCCGGTGTCGAACCGCTTTCAGCGGCTCAGGAGGTTGGGTTTTTCTGATCAGTAGCAAGAACCATCTAAACCAAACCCCAAAACCGGATGACAACTCTTAAACCAGGAGCAATGCTCGTCAGTGACCGCATTCTGCTCCGCAACACGATCAGCCGTCTGGATGATACAGGGCATTGTGTTCGCCAGATCTTGGCCCTCAATGATCGGGAACTCGAATTCATGAGACTGGTCTGTACGGAATGCACGTACAAGGAAATTGCAGACCAGATGTACCTCAGTCCGCGAACCATCGATGGTTACAGGGATGCCCTTTTTGAAAAGCTGAATGTCAGAACGCGGGTAGGATTGGCCATGTATGCCGTTCGCAGCGGGATCGTCAGCATCGACTACCTGGCCAATGCTGCGGCCGAATTCCGTCGCAGTGCCAGCCGTGAATCCAAAGGTGAGACCCTGGCTGTCGGCAAAGGCAGGTCTGAAAGGAAATTGATCAGAAGGCCCTGACGGGCGATTTAATTGAGCACACTCTTCTCTTTCACTATCTCGATCCCTTTCTGGTCTTTGATCTTCCCCCAGCCTCCGGTTACATTCCGGAGATTATGAAACCCTTGCTGTTTGAGCAGGGAGGCTGCTATGACACTGCGATAACCGCCGCCGCAATGTACATAGAGATTATGGCGCTCTTCCAGAATGGCCATGCTGCCTGGGTCTACCAGTTCCTGCAGGGGAAGGTTGACCGCATCTTTGATATGACCGTCGGCGAATTCCGTCTCCCGCCGCACGTCGAGTACCAGCAGGTTCTCGTCGAAGGGAATATCCATGGCCAGTTCATCCGCCTCGACGTCGATGATCATATCGATCGGCTCGCCGGCATCCATCCAGGCAGGGAAGCCTCCGTCCAGAAATCCTTTTACCTTATCGAAGCCCACGCGGGCCAAACGTACGACACTGTCTTTTTCCTCACCCGGCTTTGTCACCAGCACGATAGGCTTGTTGAAAGGCAGCAAACTGCCTGCCCACTCCGCAAAGCGACCATCGAGACCGATGCTGACAGCCCCCGGAATAAAGCCGGCCACAAACACATCCGACGCCCTGGTATCCAGGAGGATCGCGTCGTCTTCGGTGATCCATTTTTTGAAGGCTTTCAGGTCCAGCGGCGTCAGCCCGCTTTGCAAGACCTCTTCCAGGCTATCGTAGCCCTCCTTATTGATGCGGGCATTGATGGAAAAATACGAAGGAGGAACATCCAGTCCGTCCGTCACGACCCGGACGAAATCCTCTTTTGACTCCGCCTTCAGTGCATAATTGGTTTCTTTTTCTTCTTTCAGCGTACTGTGGGTATTCGGCCCCAGGTTCTTTCCACAACTGCTGCCCGGACCATGAGCCGGATAGATAATGACATTGTCCGGAAGGGGGACGATCTTCGACCTCAGGGAGTCGAACAACATACCCGCCAGCTCTTCCCTTGTCAGGTTACCGCTGCTGAGATCGGGCCTTCCTACATCGCCGACGAATAAAGTGTCGCCGGTGAACAAGGCATAAGGATCGCCGGACGCCGTCCGGACGAGATAACAGGAGGATTCGATGGTATGACCCGGCGTATGAAGCACTTCTATCGTGCTGTCGCCCAGTTGGAATACCTCACCGTCTTTCGCCTTGTGAATGGGGAAATTAGTTTCTGTATTCGGACCGAAAATGATCGGCGCACCGGTGGCCTTGGCGAGGTCAAGATGTCCGCTGACAAAATCAGCGTGGAAATGCGTTTCAAAAATATACTTGATCGTCGCATTCCGTTCTTTCGCCAGGCCCAGATAGGAATCAATATCGCGCAGGGGATCGATGATAGCCGCTTGCCCTTCATTATCAATATAATAAGCCGCTTCACTGAGGCAACCGGTGTACAATTGCTTAATGAACATAACCTTGCATTTTCAGCAAAGTTAAGCAATCATAATTAATCGCTGCCGCGCCCGGAATCCATTAATCGATCAGCTCATCGACGCATTTCATGATCTCACTGAGGCGGTCGTGGTTGATAATGTAGTAAATGAATTTCCCATCGCGCTGTGTTTTGACAATGCCGGCCCGGCGCAGGATGGCCAGGTGCTGGGAGGCGACCGATTGCTCTAACCGGAGATGAACGTAGATCTCCGTAACGGTCAGTTTCTTATTTTCGTCCAGCAGGCGGATGATCTGCTGGCGCAGTTTGTGATTCAGTGCTCTTAAGATCAGTGCTCCTTTCTTCAGATTCAAAAAATCAACCTTGACAGGGGCGCCATCGGAACCCTCTGCATTGACTACCATCCAATAGCTATTGTTGTTCATCGTTAAGCTCATGAGCGATTACCGTTTTAAGGTTTCAAGAAGATACGTGACAGGTTCGACAAATTTATGATCAACTCACTGAATAAAATACCTCAAATTCGATTATATGATAATATAGTCATTTTTTGGTATGAGTGTAGAATTCCTTAGTATAAGCGGGCTCACTGTACGCCACGCCGGTGAATTCGCCTTGCAAATATCGGTAAAAAGATAAAATACCCAGATACCCTACATTAAAAGTCAAGTCGACAAAAGCCGCATTGGAGGCTGAAATTACCTGTTTACACTTATTACTGCCCTCGCCAAAAAACGACATTTGGTGGTTCAACAGATAAGATGAAAAAGAGTTTTCATCGATGATCATCGCTGTAGCGGGCAGAACGATGCCAAGGTCATTTTTGTAGATGGCGGTGAATACTTCCATTCGTCTCGCATCGAGCATCGGGCATAAAAGATCGATGGCCGGCAGCTGCTCCCGGGCGGCAAAAGCCATCACGGTGAGCGTATTTTCAGCGATGAGCGGAATACCCAAAGCATAGCAAAACCCTTTAGCAGCGGCCATTCCAACGCGTAGCCCGGTATACGAACCCGGTCCCGCCGTCACTGCGACTGCCTGCAGGTCCTGCAGCCGGTGACCGCTGTCCTGCAGCAGCTGGCGGACAGCCGGATGCAGCCAGGACGAATGATCTTTCTGGTTGTGATTCTCCGCCATGAGCAACATCGTGCCCTTATCCGACAGACAAACGCCGGCCTTTTCCGTCGACGTGTCGATGTTCAGGATCAACGCCATGACTGCCTATTTTTTACAGATGATAATTTACTTTGCATCCCATTGATTTTAATCACATTTTAATTCCGTTACAGCCCGCTGCAGGCTGTTTGCAGGCATATACCGGGCATTGGTCACGCTGAGGACATTTAGTAAAGAGACAATCCGCGCAAGCCCGATCCGCTGACCCCATTCGAAAGGACCATAGGGATAATTGGTCCCCAGCTTCATGGCCGTATCGATCTCCTCTTTCGTGCTGACGCCTGCCTCCCAGGTATACCAGGCCTCATTGATAATCGCGGCTATTATTCTCGTGGTGATCATACCGGGTATATCGTCAACAAGACGGTAGTCATGACCGAGCGCGGCATAAAATTCCCCGATTCGCCCCGCGACATTCATGTCGTTTGCTACCAGCTCGTGGATATCTCTGTCCAGGAATCCGGGCCAGCCGTTGATCCGGATAAAAGGATGGCCAATAGCTGTCAGCGTAGGAACGACGGCATTGACCATGACGAGCGCCGGCAGCAGATCGCTTAGTGCCGCGATCCGGGCATCATCGGGTTCGCTGCCATCATGCCCCTCGAAGTCGAGGTCGATGAAAAGATCTGCATCCTTGTGCGCCGCCCCTTCTTCCACGGTCCCGACGGTGATGCAGTCTGCCGCGTGTTCCGGAAATAGGGATGGCGCCGCTGTCCCGCTGACGATAACTATTTTCATTGCCCGCAAATATCGATCTTTGGCGCATGGAAAAAAAAATCATCAATACCCCAAACGCCCCTGCCCCTATCGGGCCCTATAGCCAAGCCGTACAAACCGGTGACCTGCTCTTCATCTCCGGCCAGATTCCCATCGATCCGGCTACCAACAAAGTAGAGGCAACGGATATCATCGGCGAAGCCCACCAGGTCATGCATAACCTCAAGGCCATCCTTGCCGCGGCAAGCCTGGATTTCAGTCATGTAGTGAAGACGACGATCCTGCTGACCGATATGTCCTCTTTTGGTGAAGTCAATGAAGTCTATGGCAAATATTTCACAGGGGACTTTCCTGCGCGCGAAACATATGCAGTAAAGACGCTGCCGAAGAATGTCAACGTGGAGATCAGTATGATTGCGGTGCTGTGAGGCCTGACGCCGGCTAGTAATTCCTGAATTTTTCTTTTTTGGCCTTGACATTCAGCGCATATTGAATGATCTGTCTGTCGCTGGAATCGACAGC
>PMUF01000400.1 GCA_003167015.1 Chitinophagaceae bacterium
AAACCACACGCCCCGCAATGGCATCGATTCCCTGGTCCGATATTTCAATACACACGCTTCCCTGGTAGTCGTTATCTGGTTTATCATCTTCCTGGCCCGCTTTGTACAAGTGCTGTCAGGAGTGGTATATACCCAACGTATCCGGCATTACCAGACCAGCGCCGCGCCATCGGAATGGCAGCAGCGGTTGACCCCCTTGCTGCATCGGTTGCAGATCAAACGTCCCGTCTCGTTGCTGCAATCAGGTCTCGTGAAAGTCCCCATGGTGGTCGGCTGGTTAAAGCCGGTCATCCTGGTCCCCATAGGCATGCTGGCCCATATTTCCCCCGAACAGGTGGAATCCATCCTGCTGCATGAATTGGCGCACATCCGCCGCCAGGATTATG
Source organism: Chitinophagaceae bacterium (assembly GCA_003167015.1). Taxonomy (GTDB): domain Bacteria; phylum Bacteroidota; class Bacteroidia; order Chitinophagales; family Chitinophagaceae; genus Puia. Next base: position 387 of record PMUF01000400.1, read on the forward strand.
TCTTCAACCTCGTGCAGCATGTGGTGGATACGCTGTTCTTCTTCAATCCCGCCCTCCTTTGGATATCGTCACTGATCCGGACCGAACGGGAGAACTGCTGCGATGACATCGCCATCCGCCAGACCAACAGCAGGCGCCGGTTGATAGAGGCACTCGTTTCATTCCATGAATATCGCCAGTCGGCACAGGCTTATGCGCTGTCATTGACGGGAAAAAACAACGGTGTGGTCAGGCGTGTGGAAAGGATCGTCCATCGGAAGAACCACTCACTGAATGCCGGCGAAAGGCTGTTACTCATGTGCGGCCTCATGACCCTCAGCGTTGCTTTTATCACGATCGACAGCAGCCGCCAGGAGGCGCCCGCATCCCCGGTCCGGCCGGCCGTAACCCAAATACAGATACCCGCACTCCCGCCCTCAGCGCCGGCAGTGACATCTCCTGCGTCAGCCTCTGATAAAGGCATTCTCAAACCAGCCCCAATGACTGTTTCATCCCCTTCGAAACTCCAACCGGAGAGGACCCAACCGGATACCACCCACCCCGGGACAACAGAAGACGGCTCCCCGGACTTACTCGACGAACTCAAGTCACTGGGATACCACGATATCAGCGTAGACCAATTGATCCGATGCAAAGAACATGGGGTAACCGGCGAATTTATTGCCGATCTCAGGAAATTGGGCTATAAGACTTTCTCCCTGGACAAAGCCGTAGAATTAGTGGATCATGGCGTCAGCGCCGAATTCATTAACAGCCTGCACCACATGGGATACACCGATATTTCGCTGGACATGGCGTTGAGACTCGTTGATCACGGCGTCACTACAGATTTTATCAGCAGCATCCGCAAACTCGGTTTCGACGGCGTCAGCCTCGAAAAGGCAATAAGACTAGCCGATCATGGCGTCACTAGTGATTTCATCGCCAGCTGGAAAAACAAAACAGGTAAACTCTTCGAACTGGACGACTATATCAAATTGCACGACAGCGGCATCGACCCGTCGTAAACCCGAATAAAATACATGTTATGAAAAAAGCACTTTTCACCGCGATTACCTTCGCGGTCTACACAACTATTGTGTGTACCAGCGTTACTGCCCAGCAAAAAAAAGACAAATCATCCGACGATGACTTTTACGAAAACGAAGTGGACAATCCCGGCGTATGGAGTGCCGTCGTCCGCAACGACAAAGCATATATTCAATTCGGTGGGCTCCACTGGAGCTCGGGTAGCACTTTCCCGGTCAGCGAGCTCGGACCGCTACCTGTCGACAAAGCCGGCACTTTCGTCGTCAAAAGAGATCCCGGCACCGTCACCTTCAACGGTACCTTCAAGGACAACCACGGTCACGGCACCTACGCTTTCGAGGCCAACAGCGACTTTACCAGCTACCTGGCACAGGAAGGCTTTAAAGATATATCGGAAGAACTGATGCTTCATCTCTTCTTCACCAATATCAATAAGGAGTATTTCAGCTATATGAAACAAAACGGTTATGACGGCATAACCATGAACCAGTTGAAAGACCTGGCGTACCATGACGTCAATCGGAAAGTGATCGGCGGCTACCTGGATCTCTTTAAACAGGAAGGCTATGGAAAGGCATCGCTGGAAAAGATCGTCGAACTACGCGACCACGGCGTCAGCCCGGATTTTGTCGCCGAAATGAAAAAGATCGGGGCTAAGGACATCACATTGAACGAAGCGATCGAATTGAAAGACCATGGCGTCAGCGTCGAATTCGTTCATGAATTAAAAGAAATGGGTTATCCGGATATTTCACCGGAAAAGGCCACCGAATTAGTCGATCACGGCGTTAGCGTGGAATTCGTCAAGGAATTCCGGAACATGGGCTTTAAAGACATTTCACTGGACAAGGCCCAGGAATTGCAAGACCACGGCGTCACGGCCAATTACATCAAAAGACTGCAGGACAAGGGACTGGTCAACTTATCCCTGGACCAGTATATCCGCTTGAAGGATTCCGGTATGTAGACGTGTCGCAAGACGCCACCGCCCTGGAGCCCCGCAGGGCCGGGCCGCACCCCGGGCCGGCCCTGAAATCGAAAATTAATAGTAGATTGGTCATCAAATAACCGCCTTATTTTATGATCATCTCCTCTACTAAAACGATTGGCCTGATCGGCAACGTATTCGACCCCGTGCACGGAGAAACACTGAAAACCTTGATCATCGCTAACGGGAAAATTGCCCGGGTAATGGATGGCAGGCAACCCCTGACAGACATCCCGGGCATCGCTATTATTACCCTCGATGAAAACATGACCATTTTTCCCGGGCTCATTAATCTTCATACCCATACTACCTATAATATCCTGCCGATCTGGGAAAACGGACAGGTCTGGGACAATAGATTTCAATGGCGCAACAACCAGGGGTATAAGCAGGATATCAGCAACCTGCTGGACTATATTCAATCGAACTGGAAAGACGATCCCAATTCAAGCCTCGTGAATACCGCCTACGCCATCATCTCCGAGATCCAGGCCGTAGCAGGCGGAACGACGCTCATCCAGGAAACCCTTTCTTTGGATAAGGAGGCGGCAGACGACAGGTCATTCATTATCCGAAATACAGGCGATCAGAACGACCTGCAAATACCGGCCACGGAACAAGTCTTCTCAGTCGTTGATTTTTACGAACCCAACGTCAAACCGGACGGTACTCCGAACCAGGACACCGGCAACTGGCTCCCGGTAAAGCAATCCACGTATGATAATTTCGTCAAATCCGTCAACAACAATAATTCTACGTATTACGCTACCCTTGTACATGTTGGCGAAGGCAAGTCGGGATTTGTCAAAAACAGCTCGCCGGACCCTTATTCGAAAAAAGAAATGACCCTCTTATTTCAATCCCTGATCCAGGATATCCCCGGCTCCGGCAACCTACAGAAAGCCAATCTCGTTCTAACACACGGATGCGGCATCGATCTGACCAATGATGAACTGTTGGAATCAATGGCCGCCCATCACATCAGTTTAGTATGGTCACCCGTATCCAATCTCCTGCTTTATCGCGATACGACCGATATCCGCAAATTACTGGACAAAAAGATCAATATCTGCCTCGGTTCCGACTGGAGTCCCAGCGGCAGCAAACACGTACTGGATGAATTGAAATTTGCAAAGTTCGTCAATGACCTGTTGGGTATGGGCATCAGCAACGAAAGCCTTTTCAGCATGGTAACCGCGGGTCCGGTAAAAGCCATGGGCATCGCCGGTACAGGCGAGATACGGGAAAACTACGACGCCGATCTCTTTGTCCTCCGGAAGCAGACCCATACGGACAAGGCATTGGACGCCTTGCTCGCCGGCACCGACAACGATATCGAATTCGTCATGGTCAACGGCAGGATCGTATTTGGACTGACATCATATTTTGACAATCAGTTAAAAGTCGATTACCAGGGATTTTCACCCGAAGAAGGCAGCCACATCGCCCGGCGGGGCGTCAGTATCAACTCGAACCTGCATTTCGACCTGGCCGGTTCCCTGAAGATCATCGATACGCTGATGCAGCAATATTGCTCCACCGTGATCGACAAGCCGCATTTGAAACGAACGCGATTCCTGGCCTCCGATGATACCCTGTACCAGCACAATATAAGCACGCTGAAAGGGCAACTGGCCGAAATATACCGGCCTGGCTCCGGTTACCGGGCCCCGGAAAAATAAAAAAAGTTTATTAGATTTGTGGGGAGCCATGACCGAATCAAAAACAAAAACCGAGATTGCTTTGGAACTGGGTCGCGCCATGACGGACCTCAAAAATCATTTGCGGCGCAACATCCAGCTAAGGATCCGTGAACAAGGGATCGACCTCACGTTTGAAATGCTGGAAATCCTTAGCTGCCTCTGGAAAAAAGACGGCGTCAACCAGCAGGAACTGGCCGACCTGACACTCCGCGACAAATCAGGTATCACTTATCTTATCGATAACCTGGTCAAACGGGAAATAGTGACAAGAGTAGAAGATGAAAAAGACCGCCGCAACAGGCTGGTCTTTCTGACCGAAAAAGGCCTCGTCCTCAAGGAGCAGCTGAAGTCCTGGGGCGCAGATCTATATGACTCCGCCATCCCCGATATCGATGCGCAACAGCTCCAGGACAGCCTGGACCTCGTCAATAAAATGATTGCCAACGTAAAGGCTAACATCACTTCCGATTCAAAATAAAACGTCCACCCTCTTCATCCGCCTTCTCCGATGCATGTAACGTGATCGAACTGACTTTACGTTTGTCCGCTTCTTCCAGCAACAGACCGAACAATTTCTTTTCCAGGCCCTTATCCCTGTGACAAGGGATAGCATAAATATTCAGCAAATACGCCCTTTCTTCTTCCATCACCTCAAAACTGGGCGGCAGGTTATAAAAACAAACCCCGCCGGTCGCTACAATCTCAGCATCCTTCTCAGCGACCCAAAAGATCATATCCCCGGCCGCAAGATGCCGGTCGAAATACTTTTCCAGGGTGGCAACCAGCACTTCCCCGTTCACTCTTCCTTTTTCCGGCTGTTTCTCTTTCAGGAATTCCACCCGGAGCCGGACCAGATCCGCGATATCCTCTTTAACAGCGATTCGATAATTCATAAGAAGTGCAATATCCACTTCTTTGAAAAGTAAGAATGTTAAATGGGGCGAAACAGGCAAACCCAGTGGCGAAGCCGGTATTTATCGCTTAAAATGCTCTGCCATTTGCAATGCCTGGTAGGCATTCACGATTCCCCCTGACACCGAGATATCCCCCAGATCCACCACCCTGCGGGTATCGTTCTTTCCTATTACCACCTTATGTCCCGGCTTGACTACCGACCGCATAATGATCTCTTTCACCTCTACCGCTTTCAGCTTCGGATAATATTCCCGGATCAATGCCGCCAAACCCGTCACCACCGGCGTAGCCATGCTGGTCCCGTCCATCCAGGTATATCTTGACCCCGGCACGCTGGAATAGATCCGCACGCCCGGAGCAAATACATCCACCTTCGTCTTCCCGTAATTGGAGAAATCCGCGACCAGGCTGGTATCATCGGTCCATCCCGACGCCCCGACCGTGATCCAGG
>PMUF01000185.1 GCA_003167015.1 Chitinophagaceae bacterium
CGCGTATCCAGGTAGAGCATTGTGTGACGGAGGAAGTCACGAATTTCGATCTGATCAAAGAGCAGATAAAGATAGCGGCGGGCGAGGCGATCAGCGGGTTGAATTACGAACCGCAGGGGCACGCCATCGAATGCCGCATTAATGCCGAGGACCCTTATAACGATTTCAGGCCTTCTCCGGGCCGGATCAACGTGCTGCATCAGCCGGGAGGGCATGGTATCCGGGTCGACAGTCATGCGTATGCGGGCTATACGATACCTCCTTATTATGATTCGATGATTGCCAAGATCATTGCTGTCGCCAGGACGCGGGAAGAGGCGATCAATACGATGCATCGGGCGTTGAGCGAATACGTGATAGAAGGTATAAAGACAACGATACCGTTTCATTTACAACTGATGAAAGACGAGCGTTTTCGCAGCGGCGACTTCAATACGAAATTCCTGGAAGGATTTAAGATGGTGTGAGTCGGGCGGGGCGCCGGTGGATACCGAAGGCGGCCCGAGAGGTGATGCCGTTCGGACGATGCGGCCAGGGTCAGGCTTCGAAGGCTGCGACCATTGCGTCGAGCGATTCTGCGGCTCCGTAATAGCCGGCCAGTTTGCGGATCACGGCTTCGACGAGGGCGTCGGGGCAAGAGGCTCCGCTGCTGATGAGGATGCGGGCGGGTGCCGTGATGGGTGCGGGTTCAGCGAATGCGCTTGCGAGGGGCGCGGCGATAGGTGCGGGTGCTGCGGCGACAGGCGAGGGGCCGGGTAACCAACCTGCTGTTTTTTCTTCTTTTTTGGCGTGAAAATTATAGTGCAGGATCTCCCCTGCGGACAGGATCTTTTCTTCTCCACTGATAAAATAGGTCGGCATTTTTTCTTCGCACAGCTCTACGAGGTGAGAGGTGTTGGAGCTGTTATATCCGCCCACGATGATGGCGAGGTCAGCGGGGATGCTGAGCAGTCCGTTGATGGCCGACTGGTTGTCCAGGGTAGCATAGCACAGGGTGTCGCGGGTGTCGGCGAAATGATTTTCTGTTGTCGCTGGTGTGAGGCCGTAGGTGTCGATCATGGTCTGTCTGAGAAAATCGGCGATGGCCTGGGTATCGCTGGCCAGCATGGTAGTCTGGTTGACCACGCCGATGCGGGTCAGATCTTTTTTCACGTCGAAGCCGGGACTGTGTTGTCCTTTAAAAACGGTGTAGAACGACTCAGGCAGACGGGCGCCGGTGATGAATTCCGCCAGCTGCTGTGCCTCGGCCATGTCCCTGACGACGACGGTGGGGGTTTCTGCTGCGGCATGGGAGAAAGTGGCCCTGGTCTCTTCGTGTCCGGGCTTGCCATGGACGACGATGGTGTATTTTTTTTGTGCGATTTGGGCGGAGCGGTTCCAGACCTTTTCCACAAAGGGGCAGGTGGTATTGTAGCGTTCGGTATGGATGCCGGTGCGGCGTAATTTTTCCTCTATCTCGAGCGTGGTGCCGAAAGCGGGGATGATGACGATGTCGTCCGATTGTAGTGATTCGAAAGGGATGATCTGCTGACCGTGGGTATCCTGCAGGAAGCGGACTCCTCTGGCTTGCAGGTCGGCGTTGACCTGGGGGTTGTGGATCATCTCGCTGAGGAGGAAGATGGGGCGGCCGGGGTTTTCTTCGATGGTGCGAAAGGAGATTTCGATGGCATTCTCGACTCCATAGCAGAACCCGAAATGCCTGGCGAGGTAAACCTGCAGGTTGCCGAGGTCGAGCAGGGTAGGCGTGAAATCCTTTTTCATTTTATCCTGCTGCTTTCGCCTGCTCTTGATGGCCGAGATGAGGGGGCTGCGATAGATGATCGGGATATCAAAATTTTTCATAAACGGTTGTAAAGGTACAAAACTCGCGTGGGTGAGAGCGGAATTAATATTAACTTACCGGCGAATGGATTATTCCATCCATGTACCTATTATGAGCGAAGTTTTTCGTCCGGTCGAATGGATTCATTCGTCCAATATCTATGAAGTGAACCTGCGACAATATACTCCTGAAGGAACGATCGTGGCTTTTGCCCGGCAGATGCCGCGGCTGAGGGAAATGGGGATCGACATCCTCTGGTTCATGCCCATCACACCGATCAGCCATGACCACCGGCTGGGAAGTCTGGGCAGTTATTACGCCTGTTCGGATTATACGGCTATCAATCCCGAGTACGGTACGCTGGATGATTTTACGCAACTGGTGAAAGAGGCGCATGCGTTAGGGTTTAAAGTCATCATCGATATCGTTGCCAACCATACCGGCTGGGACCATCGCTGGACCCGGGAGCATCCCGACTATTACCGGCGCAATGCCGAGGGTCAATTTTTCGATCCTCATGGCTGGGCTGATGTGATCGATCTGAATTATGATAATCCGGCGCTTCGCCAGGCGATGATCGATGTGATGAAGTTCTGGATCGACAAGTCTGATGTGGACGGTTTTCGCTGCGATATGGCCATGCTGGTGCCGCTGGACTTCTGGCGGCAGGCGCGGACGGCGCTGGACCCATTGAAGCCATTGTTCTGGCTGGCGGAATGCGAGGAGATCGCCTATCATGAAGTATTCGATGCGACGTATACCTGGACCTTCCTGCACAAGATGGAAGCGGTCTGGCGGAAGGAGGTCGGGCTGGGCGGCCTGGATGAAGTGCTGCATAATTACGCTGTGCAGTTTCCTGCGGGCGCTCTTCGGGCTTATTTTACCACGAACCATGATGAGAATTCGCATAGCGGCAGCGAGTATGAGCGGATGGGAGATGCGGCGCTGGCGTTCGAGGTATTGTGCTGTACGTGGGACGGAATACCCCTGATTTATAGCGGGCAGGAGATGCCGAATTACAAGCGGCTGAAATTTTTCGATAAGGATCCGATAGAGTGGACGGGGAGGTATGAGCTACATGATTTCTATAAGGCCCTGCTGACCCTGCGGAAGAGACATGCAGCAGTACGCGGGGGTGATGTTTCGGCGACGGTACGGCGGCTGCATACTTCGGCCGATGACCGGTGTTTTGCCTTTGCGCGGATAGCGGGTGAGGATGTGGTGCTGGTGGTGTTGAATTTTTCCGGCGGTCCGCTGCGGGTGGATGCGGGGCAGTGGGGGGTGCAGTTGGGCGGGAGTGCGGGTGCGTTTCAAGGTACTTACCGGGATATATTTACCGGGGCGGAGGCTGTATTGCCGGCCGGGGCCATTGAGCTGAAGGCGTGGGGATATACGGTGCTTGAAAAAAAATGAGGGCGGCTGAGTAGCGGGCAGGCAATAATAAAAAAGGCTGACCTGAGGCCAGCCTTTCGATGAGAATATTTTTACGTTAAGTACTTAATTACCCGAAGAGAGTCGCAGGGGATAGGTATAGACGCCTTCATAGCCGGGGAAGACACCTTCCAGTTTGACGGTACCGGTAGATTTTTCCATGATCTTCTGGAATTCTTCCACATTCTTTACTTCTTCGCCATTGGCTTTGAGGATGATGAATCCTTCCTGAATCCTGGATTTGTCCATGAGGCCGTTCTCGACGACTGATTTGACGACGACACCGCCTTTCACTTCGAGTGTGGCTGCATCCTTTTTGTTCAGGGTTTCCAGTGTGGCGCCCAATTTATCGAGGACGGAGGTCTTGACGATCGTGGTCGTACCAGTGTTATTGCGCAGTACAACCGAGATGGTCGTTTCCTTGCCATCGCGTTTGTAGGTGACAGTGATCTTATCGCCGGGGCTGTAGGTAGCGATCTGGCCGATCATTTCGGCGCCGGTGGTGACGGTGATGCCGTTCAGTTTGGTGATCATGTCACCCTTCTGGAGACCGGCGTGTGCGGCTGCGCCGTCGGGGGTGACGTCCATGACGTAGACGCCTTCACCGTCCTTAATACCGCTCTCCTTCTTTTGGTCATCACTCAGGTCGTCTTTGGGATAGGATATGCCGAGGAAGGCCCGTTGCGGCGTACCGAATTTCATGATATCATTGACGACTTTCTTGACGATATTGACGGGGATGGTAAAGGAGTAACCGGCATAGCTGCCCGTGGGGGAGGCGATGGCCGAGTTGATGCCGATGAGCTGTCCATCGGTATTGATGAGCGGTCCGCCGCTGTTACCGGGGTTGACGGCTGCATCTGTCTGGATGAATGATTCCACCGGAGTTTGGCTCTGGCGGCGGTTGATATCGAGGGTCCTGCCTTTGGCGCTGACGATACCGGCCGTGGCGGTCGTTTCCAGCGTCAGGGGATAGCCGACGGCCAGCACCCACTGGCCGATCTTCACGTCATCGGAGTTGCCGTAGAGGAGGAAGGGTAGTCCCTGTGCATCGATCTTGACGACTGCCAGATCGCTGGCGGGGTCGGCGCCGATGACTTTTGCCTTGAAGGACTTGCGATTGCTCAGGGTGACGGTTACTTCGTCGGCCCCGTCTATGACGTGGTTATTGGTAACGATATAGCCATCATTGCTGATGATGACGCCGGAACCGGATGCCATCTCTGGCATGGACCTCATTCCGTTACCGTTGCCGAAGAAGTCATCGGGGTCGATACCGAAAAGGTCGGAGAAGGGATTGTGCTTGGGAAGATTATTGCTGACGGTGCGGACGGTCTTCGTCTTAATATGAACGGTTGCGGGGATTGCCGCGCTGGCTGCATCGACGAAGTCGGCCGGGCCGCCGTTTTTCTGGCCGCCTTCAAAGAATTTGGCGTAATTGGAGGGGATCTTGCCGGAATCCTGTGAATAATAGTAGGTCCTGCCTGTCGAGAAATGATTGTAGCCCCACATGGTAGCGATCGCAGTCGACGCACTGATCAGGATAACGGCTACGATTTGTTTTGCTCTCATTTTGTTATAGATTTTTTTCGTTAAAGAGGTCTTTGTTAATGGGCGTCTGTGGTACCAAATTAAGGCCAAGGTTTCATAACTATATCTACCAACGCTTTAGTTTAACAAATGTTTTACTAAGACCTTCGTAGATCGGCTCGGCTACGCTTATAAATATACAACTAAAATGATGTCTTTCAGGGGAATTTCGCGGGTGGCGGCCGTGAATTTCCGGTGAATTTTGGGCGTTCAGGCGGGACGGACGAAAACGGAAAAAATTGCAGGTTCGGCTGTCAACTGTTCAGGATTTTTCGCCGAGGGTGCGCAAAAATTGCAGGGTATCCCTGCCGTCGGCGTAATCGGTGAGGCCGGGTTGCTGGGCTTTGCCGAATGGAATGGGGAGGCGGGGGCTGATTTCGGGCGCGATGCCGGCGGGCAGGGGCGCCCGGGCGACGACGCATTGGATATCGGGATGATCCGGCGCCAGGGTGGAAGAGGACGCGTGAGCGTCCGATACTAGAAGCGGCAGCGCTGTGCCGGGCAGGGCAGGAATAGGCTGGCCAGGCCGATAATACTGATAGTGCACAACACTGATCGGGCTGAAAGGGGAGGCCTCTTCCGTCAGCAGGATGGATTCATTGGAGAGGTAATACTTCTTATTTAGGATCAGCAGGGTCAGCTGGTAGTCATAGTTATGCTTGTACCGGGCCAGGTCGGCCAGGTAGTCATATTTACGGAAGGCGGTCAGCAGGGGGACGAAATCGTAATTTTCGGGTACATAGAGCTGGGTGACGTTGCGACAGCCCAGGCCGAAGTACTGATAGACGTCGTCGGCCAGCGCTTCGAGTTCCGCGGGAGATTCCTGTCCCGTCAGGAGAGCGACGGAGGTCCTGTTGCGGCGGATGAGGCTGGGATATTTTCCGAAATAGTAGTCAAAATAACGGGCGGAATTGTTGCTGCCGGTGGCGATGTAGGCATCGCATCCGTTGAGCCTTTCGGCGAAATGTATCCGTTGGGCTGCTGCCGGGCTGGCGGTCGTCAGCCATTCGGCCAGATGGCGGATGAGTATCTCATCCCGCTGGGAGGGTTTGATGAGCTGGTGGTGTCCCGATATAAAGATGGACAGGAAGTCATGAAATCCTACCAGGGGTATATTGCCTGCCATGACGAGGCCGACGGTGCGGGGCAGGGCCGGCTGATCGGGGAGTTGGTATTGGTCTGCCCATGCCCGCAGTTTATCTTTTTGCAGGAATCCGGTGGCGATCCCGTGGACTGCCGTTTCGATGAATTCCGGGGTAAACCATGGGTTGGCGGCGGCTGCCTGTCGTTTGGCTGCTGACCAGTCCGGACTCTCTGATACACAGTACTCGCCGAGCCGGGCCAATAAATCAATACGTTGTTCCAAGTTCATAAAAACCGCCCTATATTTGCTGGACCGCAAAGGTAAGTTTAATCACTCCCTAATTTTTAAAAAATATGGCTATTAAGATAACAGAAGAATGCATTAATTGCGGCGCCTGCGAACCGGAATGTCCCAATAATGCGATATATGAAGGTGGTGTAGAATGGGCGATCACGGATGGGACCAGTGTGAAGGGATCTTTCACGCTGTTGGATGGTTCGGTGGTGGACGCGGGACAGCGTAACGCTCCGATCAGCGTGGATACTTATTATATCGTTCCCAATAAATGTACGGAATGCCAGGGATTTCATGAGGAGCCGCAGTGTGCGGCGGTTTGTCCGGTGGATTGTTGTGTGCCGGATGACATGTATAAGGAGACGGTGGATGAGTTGCTGGCTAAAAAGGAGAAGTTGCATATATAGGGTTTGGGGCAGGTCGGCGGCGAGCTTGTTTGTGAGCCGGTCGGGCGGTGGAATGTGCTAAAAAAATATTTGGAATTTTCGGGGAATTCGGTAACTTTCGTATATCAATTTGTTTGCGAGTGTAGCCCCGGTGCTACTGATAATAGGCGGGTGATATTTCCCGTCATAAAAGGGTGAAGGAGGTATTTCCTTCACCTTTCTTGTGTCCAATAGCAGAGGCGGAATAACTTTCGTTATTTTGCCGAAAATTATTTCCATTCATGAAACCTACCATTGCATTTATCACCGGCGGGTATTCCGGTGAATCGGTTATCTCCTATAAAAGCGCCATTACAATCGAAAACAACCTGGACTACGACAGATATACGGTCTATCGGATAGATATCACCCCCGATAGTTGGTTTCATCCTATGAAGGACGGGCGAAAGATCATAGTCGACAAGAATGATTTTTCCCTGACGATCGACGAACGTAAGATCACTTTCGATGCGGTGCTGACCGGCATTCACGGCACCCCCGGCGAGGATGGTAAGCTGCAGGGTTATTTCGATCTCCTTCATCTGCCTTATACGAGCTGCGATGCTGTTGTCTCCGCTATCACTTTCAATAAACGCTTTACGGTAGCCGTTGCCTCTTTCAACGGGATCAACGTGGCTCGGTCGGTGCTGTTCCTGCAGGGAAGGCCGGATAGTCCCGACGAGATGACGCGGCACCTGCAATTCCCGGTTTTCGTCAAGCCGAACAATGGTGGATCGAGCATCGGCATGTCGAAGGTGAACTCGCCTTCGGAAGAACTGGGCGCTGCCATTGAAAAGGCCTTTCGGGAAGACAAGGAAGTGCTGGTGGAAGAATTTATCGCCGGCCGGGAATTCACGATCGGCGTGTTCCGGCACAAGGGGGAGATCATTACGCTGCCTTTTACGGAAGTGAAGAGCAAAAAAGAGTTTTTCGATTTCGAGGCCAAGTATACTGCCGGGTTGAATGAAGAGACGACGCCGGCGCAGGTCGATGAGGCTGTTGCGGCCAAGGTCAGGGCTACGGCTAAAAAAATCTATCAGGTGTTCAATTGCAGGGGCATCATCCGGATCGACTTTATTTACAATGAAGAGAAGGGGGAGCCTTTTATGCTGGAAATCAATACTGTTCCCGGTCAGTCGGAGGCCAGTCTGGTGCCGCAGCAGTTGAAGGTATACGGGTGGACGCTGATGGAGTTTTATTCGGCACTGATCGATGAGGCGCTGGCGGGGGGAGAGACCGTCCGAGGGGACGGTCGATCTTAGAAGCGGAAGTTCCGTGCGAGGATTGGCTGGAGTGCTTAGGGGCGATGCGAATAAAATTCTTTATCTTCGGCATTAACCAACGATCTTATTTTAAACTATTAAGGCGTGTTTAAATTTCTCACCACCAAACCCCTCTGGGTCAATATAGTAGCAGGTATTGTCATTTTATTGTTGCTGTTGTTGCTGTTCCTGGGCTCGCTGGCGCTGCTGACGCAGCATGGCAAGACCATGAAGATCCCGTCGGTCACGGGGCTGTCCTTTGACGACGCTAAAAAGACGTTACAGGCGCAGGGATTTGAAGTGCAGATCCAGGATAGTAGTGTTTATTACGATACTATGCGGCCGATGCAGGTGGTCAAGCAGTTCCCGGAGGCGGACAACCTGGTCAAGATCAACCGTACCGTTTACCTGACGATCAACCGGGCCGAAGCGCCTTTTATCCAGATGCCGAACCTGGTGAGCATGAGCTTCCGCAATGCCATGACGGTGCTGAGCCAATACGGACTTAAACTGGGGGACACGATCTTCAAGCCTGACTTTGCCCGCAATTCGATACTGGATCAGCAATACAAGGGCGAGACGATCAAGCCCGGGACGAGCATTCAGCAGGGCAGCGCTATTACACTGGTGCTGGGCAATGGCATCGGCGGGCAGGAGTTTATCGTACCGGATCTTACGGGGCTGACCTATCAGCAGGCGAAGGCGCGACTGGATTCGTTTGGCCTGTCATTAGGGGCTGTCGCAGCCGACAGGGAGGTCAGGGATTCGGCTGAATCCTATATCTACTGGCAGTCGCCGCCGCAGTTCAACGATGCGGGCGGGGCCAATCATATCCGTCCCGGCCAGACGATCGACATCAAATTAGGCGTGCAGAAGCCGGAGCCCAAGGGAGCGGATTCTGCGACCAACACCAATTAATCATCATTTGTAAATTAATATCTAGCCATGCAACCCATTTCCGTCGAGGAATTAAAAGCCCGGATAGACGCCGGCGAAACCTTGCATTTACTGGACGTCCGGGAGCCATTCGAACATGAAGACTTCAATATTGGCGGTGTCCTGCTGCCTCTGGGTAAGATCCAGACCTTACAGACGGATGATATCGAGGACTGGAAGGACCAGGAGGTTATCTGTTATTGCCGCAGCGGCAATCGTAGCGGGCAGGCCTGCCTGATTCTGGTGGGGGCGGGGTTCACGAATCTGAAGAACCTCTCGGGCGGGATGAATGCCTGGCAGGACCGGATAGGATCTTAGGGGAGACGCCCTGACGAGGGCGCGGATCGAGGGGCGCGCAACATTTCCGCGGGGACTGTGTCCTTACAGGAAACCTCCCGGGATATGTCAACAAAAATCTTTCCTTTCCTGTTCCGCCGCTGGCGGAAGAATAAAGCGTACAGCGTCCTCAATATTTTTGGCCTGGCGATCGGCATTGCCTGTGCGGGCCTGATTTTTTTATGGATCGAGGACGAACGTGACTACGACAATTTCAACGTCAAGAAGGACCGCCTCTACAACGCCGAGATCAATATTATTAATCCCGATGGTAATATCTGGACCATTGGCTCTACACCCCGGCCATTGGTGGACGTGCTGAAAAAAGAGATCCCGGGTGTCCGGAATGCCGCGCGTGTCTATGCTGGCGGCATGAAGATACTTCTTGGGTGGGGGGACCGGTCTTTGTATGCTACGGGCCGCTATGCCGATTCTTCATTTTTCAGCATGTTCACGCTGCCTTTTGTCGCGGGAGACCCCAAAACAGCATTCAATCAAATATATTCGCTGGTACTAACGGAAACAGAAGCCCGCAAGGTGTTCGGGCCCGGGGTGCCCGTTGCATCTCTGATCGGCAAATCTTTGCATGTCGATAATAAGCAGGACTATACGCTGACCGGCATTATCAAAGACCTCCCTGCGAACAGCAGCCTGCAAGTCGAATGGCTGGCCCCTTTCGCGATCGATCTCATTCGCCAGGGTATGGATACCCTCCACCCGGAAAAACCCCTGAGCTGGGACGGCTATGGTCCCCTCACGTATGTTGAACTGGAGCCTGGTGTGGATCCGCATACCGTCAATAAGGAACTGGCGGGGCTCATTCACCGGAAAAATCCGCAACGCAATAATGAGCTGTTTTTGTTCCCGATGAAAGACTGGCGGCTGTATGACGAGTTCGAGAATGGCAAACAGACTGGCGGCGGTCGTATTGAATATGTGCACTTGTTGTCGCTGGTGGCCTGGATCATCCTGCTGATCGCCTGCATCAATTTCATGAACCTGGCGACGGCGCGCAGCCAGCAAAGGGCCAGGGAGATCGGTGTCCGCAAGGTGCTGGGCGCGGGAAGAAAAGGGTTGGCGGCCAGGTTTCTGCTGGAGGCGCTGTACCTGTCGGCGTTGGCGGGCGTGTTGGCGGTGGGCATTATGGCCTTAGTCGTGCCCGCCTTCAATGCACTGGTGGAAAAGCAACTTTTTCTTGCGCCTCTTCGTCCGGCCCATTGGCTGGGCCTATTGAGCATCGTTGTCTGTTGCGGGCTGGTGGCGGGTAGCTATCCTTCTTTCTATCTCTCGTCGTTCAAGCCGATCATTGTATTGAAGGCGATGAAGCTCCCGGCGGGGAGCGATGTCTGGGTGCGCAAAGGGTTAGTGGTCTTACAATTCTCGCTTTCGATAGTCTTTATCATTGCGACGATCATCATCTTCCGGCAAATTCAATATGTGAAGGAGCGTAACCTGGGCTTTCATAAAGACCGGCTGGTCGAGATCAATATGCAGCATGGGATAACGGGGAAGTTTGATGCCATTCGGCAGGAGCTCCTGCAAACGGGTGTGGTGGCGTATGCCGCCATGGCCAATGGATCTATCCTGGATGGAGGAAATACACGTGACAATTATGATTGGCCGGGCAAGCCTGTCAACCTGCAGGTCAATATTGCCTACAGGAATGTCTCTAACGACTTTATCCCGGCATCGGGCATGAAACTGCTTGCGGGAAGGGATTTTACATCGGCGATGGATTCGTCGGAGGTACTTGTCACGGCGACCATGGCCCGGCTGATGGAGCAGGAGGGAGGGAAAGGGGATGGGACGGAACAGGAGGGGGTGAGCACCAACTATGCCGGTGTATTGGGTAAGGTCATCCGATATCCGCTGAATGACGAAAAGACAAAGTTCGATTATTTTACGGTAGCGGGTGTGGTAGCTGATTATGTGTATGGTAATCTGTATGGCGATCCCGGACCCGTGATCATATTCTGCAGGCCTAACCATGACTGGTGGGCTAACCTGATCTATATCCGGACGAGGGCGGTCGGGAATGCCTCATCTGTATTGGCGAAGATACAAGAGGTCATTCAGCGTTATAATAAGAGCTATCCCTTTCAATATGCTTTTGTCGACGAGCAGTTTAATGCGCGGTTTAAAACGGAAGAGCTGATGGCTGACACGGCGAGGACTTTTGCGATCCTTGCGATATTGATATCCTGTCTGGGGCTGTTTGGGCTGGCTGCCTATAGGGCTGAACAGAGGACGCGTGAAATCGGCATCCGCAAAGTGCTGGGGGCGAGTGTAGCGGGGATTACGGGGCTGTTGTCGAGAGATTTTTTGCAGTTGGTCGCGATCTCCTGTCTGATTGCTTTTCCGGTGGCCGGATGGCTGGCGCATAACTGGCTGCAGCAGTATACGTATCACATTGCGCTGAGCGGCTGGATATTTGTGGCAGCGGGAGGCGTGGCGCTGTTGATTGCCTGGGTAACGATTGCCAGCCAGGCTATCCGGGCGGCACTGGCCAATCCGGTGGTTGCGCTGCGGAATGAGTGATGCGGGCGAGGGGGCGAGTCACGGAGTGGGCGACAGGTATTTGCCGAACCAGACGAGCCAGCGGTCGAAGCGGTCGCGTTGATAGGACGGGATGCTGATGCCGTGGAATTGCCCGGGATAGATGATGAGTTCGGTAGGAATGCCGAGGGTACGCAAGGCCTGGTACATCTGCTCGCTGCCGGCGGTGGGCACATTGAAATCTTTTTCTCCGCTCATAAACAGGGCAGGCGTCTTTATCCTGTCAGCTTTCAGTAAGGGATAGCTGATCTTCAGGTAGCGGTCGATGCTGGTCCATGGCGTACCTAATTCGTTGTTGTATTGATTGATGTATTGATCGACGCCATAGAGGGACAGGGTGAAGCCGGTGCCGGCGCCGCTGCTGGCGGCCTTGAACCTGGTATCGGATGCGATGAGGTAGTCCGTCAGGATGCCGCCGTAGCTCCAGCCGGCTACGCCCATGCGGCTTGAATCGACAAAACCCTGTTTGACGAGGTAATCCACTGCGCCATGCAGGTCGATGACTTCCTTGTTGCCCCAATCACCGGAGATGACTTTGCTATAAGCGAGACCGCGGCCGCTGCTGCCGCGGTAATTGACGGCGGCGACGACATATCCCCCGGCTGCGAGCATTTGTCTCGACAGGTCGAAGCTCATCGCATCCTGACCGACGGGGCCGCCGTGGATGAATAAGATAAAGGGATATTTTTTATCGGGGGATGCGCCGGGTGGCAGGTAATAGATGCCGGAGACGAGGGTGCCGTCGTCGCTGTGCGATTGGAAAGGGGTTACCGTTGCCAGCTGCAATGGGCCCAGGAAGGCGTCCATGTGATGGGTAAGCCGCCGGGGGGACTGCCCGGTTTCTACGGTATAGATCTCGAAAGGCGTTTTCGGATCGCTGAGGAGGGTCACCCAGTCTGTGCCGGCTGATTCGAGTGCATTGACTACGAAGTCGCCGTCCGCGTGTTTGGACATTTTTCCATCGGTGACGGAGAAAGAGGCGAGGTATTGCCGGCGGTCGTCTTCGACGAGGGCCATGATCGCTTTGCCGTCTTTTGACCAGCGAGGAGTGAACACCGGGCGATCGAGCGATTGGCTGAGCAGGCGGGGCGTGCCGCCGGTGGCAGAGACGACGCAGAGTATGGGTTCGTCATACATATGATATACTTCATCGGACACTGACCGGGTGTAGGCGATCCATTTTCCGTCGGGGCTCCACCGGGGGGAGTTATCGGAGCCTTTCCAGTCGGTGAGCTGTCGCATCGTTGCGCCCGGTTTGGCGGTGATGATATAGATGTCGGAATTCTCGTTCTTATCGGGGTCTTCTGTCCGGTTGCTGACGAAGGCAATGGCTGATCCATCGGGGCTCCATACGGCTGACTCTTCGTCGTAGCTGCCTTTTGTCAGTGTGTCGAGTTTTTTGGTGGCGATATCGAAAAGATAGAGATGGGTATGGACTTTCTTATAGCGGTAGCCTTCGACGTCCTGTTTGTACTGATATCGGTCGATGACGTAGGGTTTGGCGGTTTTGATCTTGTCGGTATCCTCGGGGTCGGGGTCAGTGAGGGTGAGCAACAGTTGTCGGGAATCGGGGCTCCAGGCATAGTCGTCGACGCCGCCTTTGATCTCCGTCAGTCGTTTGCCTTCGCCGCCGCGGCGGTCCATCAGCCACACCTGGCTGCCTTTGGACTCTTGCCTTGCGGAGAGGAAAGACAGGTAACGGCCATCGGGGCTCCAGCGGGCTCTGGATTCTCCGTCGGGGCTGCTGGTCAGCTGGATATCCTGGCTGCCGTCCATGCTGACCATCCAGATGTCGGAATTGCGGCTGTCTTTGAGGGAATCGATGGTCGTCATGGTATAGGAGACCCATTTACCGTCGGGTGAAGGTTGGGGGTCGCTGACGGTCGGGAGGCGATAGAGGTCGGCAGGGCGCATGGGACGCGGAGCGGGGGGCTGCGCGAGGGCGGATTTGGCCTGCGGCGGGGTTGTGGTGGCAGGAGGCTGAGCCAAGGCTGCGGTGGTGGCGCCGAGCAGGAACAAAGATGAGGTAGCCCGGAGGAATGCCGGGTGGAGCCGGAAGGGGGAAGGGGATTTTAGCATAGACAGTAGTTATGGCGGACGCCGGATGGGGAGAGGACGTTCGAGGGAACGTCCGATATTAGAAGCGGGAGCAATGTG
>PMUF01000557.1 GCA_003167015.1 Chitinophagaceae bacterium
GAACGGCAGATCGGGATCAAGGTATTCTATACCTGGGAACAGTCGGGTAGCGGTAATGTATATGATGCCGGCTTTGGACGCAACATCCAGTGGGATATTCCTTTACTGGAAGGCTATGAGCATGAATTCGTAGATAATGTGGCCCGCTCGCCGGGGGTACATCACTTCCGGGGGATCATCAATCCCGATCTGATCGAACGGATCGAATCGTGGGCTCCGGACGGGGTGTTGGTGATCGGCTGGAATTATCACAGTCACTTGCGGGCCATGCGGCATTTTCACGGGAAGGTGCCGGTCTATTTCCGGGGGGACTCCGTCCTGCTGCACGAGCAATGGTTCTGGAGAAAGTTTCTCCGTCGCCATTTCCTAACCTGGGTGTACAAGCACGTGGATTATGCCTTGTACGTGGGTTCGAACAATAAATCGTACTACCTGAGATATGGGCTGTCGCCTGACCAGCTGTTGTTTTCACCGCAGGCCATCGATATCGAGCGGTTTGCCGAACCGGCGGTGTTGTATGACCGGCAGGCGCGGCAGCAAAGGGATGCGATGGGCATTCCTGCCGACCACCTCACGGTGCTGTTTGCCGGCAAGATGACGCGGGTAAAAAATCCCGGTTTTATCCTTGACCTGGCAGAGGCCTGCCGGGATCTGCCGATCAGTTTTGTCATGGTGGGCGACGGACACTTGAAGAAAGGGCTGCAGCGACGGGCGTCGGGCAAGCCCAATATCCATTTCATGCATTTTCAGAACCAGCGCATCATGCCGGCCATCTACCGGATAGGGGATATCTTTATCATGCCCAGCCTTAGAGAGACATGGGGGATGGCGATCAACGAGGCGATGGCCTGCGGCAAGCCGGTGATAGCCAGTGAAAAGGTGGGTTGCGCGACGGACCTGGTGCTGGAAGACAAGACGGGCATTATTTTCAGGCAGGGGGACATCGATAAATGCGTACGATTTTTACACAAAGCCTGCACGGATCGTGAAGGGCTGGCGGAGATGGGCCGGAACGCAGCTGCCCTGATCCAGTTCTTTTCTTTCTCGCACATCGTCGATAGCCTGGAGCGGGTGATGGAACTATAAGCGCTTTTTTGTAACTTACCTTCAACATGCGGACAGCCAGAGACAAACGACTGATCAATGGCATGATCATCGCCATCGCCGCCGTACTGGCCGTTGTCGTGCTGTCGATCTGGCAATACCGGCGTATCCAGGATACCGGCGGTATCATACGTCATACTAATCAGGTATTATTTAAGACGGATGAGGTATTGAATGAGATGATGCAATACCAGCTCAACGTAAAGAACTTCCTTTTGACCGGGCGCAGCGATCTTTTGACGGGCCGCACTGAGCTGGCGGACACGGCCAGAGATGCGGTGGCGGCCGCCGCTGCGGAAGAGAGGACGTCCGAGGGGACGGCCGATATCAGAAGCGACAGCGCTGTGGTCGGGCAGGTCAGGAATGCGAGGCTCATCTCTTCCGGCATTTCGGCATTGAAAACGTTGACGGCGGACAATCCCGGGCAGCAGCTGCGGATCGATACCTTGTCCCGTTATGCCGAGAAGGAACGGGAGGTGCTGGAGGAGGCCGTGCGGCTGGGAAGATCGGGCAATAGGGAGGGGATGTCGTCGCTGGTGGCCACCGAGGCGTCGACGGGCTATTTCAACCAGATCCAGGCGATCATTGCCCGGATGCAGGCGGAAGAGCGCCGGCTGCTGGACTTGCGGCGTCAGGCCAACCAGCGTAAGGCATTGGAATTGCAGTGGGTGTTATGGTCCCTTATTGCGGTCGTTGCCATCTTGGCGCTGGTGATCTTCCGGTGGATCCAGCTCGATCTGGACCGGGAAAAAATAGCGCGGGAGCGACTGGGCCGTTTCAACCAGGAATTGGAAAGGGAAGTTCAGTTACAGACAGCCAACCTTCAAGCTTCGGAAGACAAGTACAAAACGCTTTTTTACAAAAGTCCTTTGCCCAAGTGGATCTATGACGAGTCGACAATGCGATTCCTGGAAGTCAACGAGACGGCGATCCGGACGTATGGCTATAGCCAGGAGGAGTTTCAACAGATGACGATCATGGATATCCGCCCGGAAGAAGACAAGCCGCGGTTGGCGGTGGATGTGGAGGACGTGCGGCGCAATCCGGGTATTTACAAGGAGAGCCAGTGGAGACATCTCAAGAGGGATGGGCAGCTGATCGACGTGGAGATCATCGCGCACCCCATCGATTTCGGCGGCCGCAAGGCCCGGATGGTGGTGGTGAACGACATCACCGAGCGGAACCGGTACGACAGGGAGCTGCGGCAATTGAACGATGACCTGGCGCGGCGGGCGGATGAGCTGGCCGCTTCCAACGCCGAGCTGGAGCGCTTTGCCTATATTGCGTCACATGACCTGCAGGAACCGCTGCGGATGGTGAGCAGCTTCCTCCAGCTGCTGCAGAAAAGGTATAGCGGACAGATGGACGCGAAGGCCGATCAGTATATTCATTATGCGGTGGATGGGGCGGAGCGGATGAAGGCCCTGATCATGGACCTGCTGGAGTATTCACGGGTGGGCACGGGCAAGGAAGGCTTTGGTTGGGTGGACACGGCGGCGGTCATGTCGGAGGTGGGAGAGATCTTCCGGGAGAAGATCGTCGCTGCGAGGGCGCGGATAGAGATCGGGGGACTGCCGACGGTCTGGGGGGACAAAGTGCAGCTGACGCAGCTGCTGCAGAACCTGCTGAGCAATGCCCTGAAGTATCATAGTGACGAACCACCTTTGATCCGCATCCGGGCGGAGGGGGAAAATGGTCGCTGGCTCTTTGCGGTCGAGGACAATGGCATCGGCATCGATCCGTTGTTCTTCGAGAAGATCTTTATTATTTTCCAGCGGCTGCATAACCGGAACGACTATTCGGGGACGGGTATCGGGCTGGCGGTTTGTAAGAAGATCGTCGAGCGGCATGGCGGGAAGATCTGGGTGGAGTCGGACCAACATAGCGGAAGTACGTTCTATTTTACTATCAATAAAAAATCTTGATCCTTTTTTGACAGCTTAATCCTCTTAGAACCATGCAACAAATACACATCCTGCTCGTCGACGACAACGAAGGTGATATCCTGCTTACCCGGGAAGCGCTGGAAGAAGCGCGCATCATCAACAAAATTTCCATTGCCTACGATGGAATCCAGGCTATAGACCTGCTGAAAAAATCGGCGCGGGTTGCCAGTACCATGCCCGATCTCATCCTGCTGGATATCAACCTGCCGAAGATGAACGGCACCGAGGTGCTCAGCATTATCAAAAACGACCCCGACCTGCGGCGGATTCCTGTCATCATGCTGACGACTTCTTCTTCGGAAAAGGACATCTTTGCCTCCTACGATAATTACGCGAATTGTTATATTACCAAACCTGTGGACCTGGATCGGTTT
Organism: Chitinophagaceae bacterium; assembly: GCA_003167015.1. GTDB lineage: Bacteria > Bacteroidota > Bacteroidia > Chitinophagales > Chitinophagaceae > Puia. The sequence continues at coordinate 3,425 of PMUF01000557.1, forward strand.
ATGGACGTAGTGCGTACAATTGAAGATTTTTGGATCAGTATTGTCAAATTACCTAAAACGCACGCATAAATGTCCGGTGACCATTCCCCTTTACATATCCTGGTTGTCGAAGATAACCCCGGCGACCTTTTCCTGTTACAGGAGTTCCTTCGGNNCTGCAGGCGTATGCGCAGCGGGTGCCGATCATCCTGCTGACGGGACTGACCGACACCAAGATCGCTCCCCAGGCGCTGGTCATGGGTGCGCAGGACTACCTGATCAAGGGAGAGTTTGACGAAAAGCTGCTGGCCAGGGCAGTCAGATATAGCGTTGAGCGTGTGCGTAACCTGCAATTCCTGCGGGAAAGTGAGCTGCGTTATCGTGAGCTGTTCAATAATAACCCGATGCCGATGTGGGTTTTCGATGCAGTAACCTATCGGTTTTTGGAGACTAACAGTGCGGCCATTCAACATTACGGCTATACACATGAAGAGTTCCTCGGCAAGACGCTGGCCGATATCCGGCTGTCCGGCAATGAGGGCCAGTTGCGGGAGGAAGTGACGGCTATCCTGGGGGTCCGGGAGGGTGTCAAGAAGGGTATTATACAACACCGGAAGAAGAACGGCGAGGTCATTTTCGCGGATATTGCCTGGCATAACATCAACTACCGGGACCAGCCTGCCATCCTGGTGCTGGCCAATGATGTGACTGAGCGTATCCAGCTCGAAGAGGAATTGAATGAGCAGCGGCTGTCGCGGCAGAAGCAGATCACCGAGGCGGTGATCCTGGCGCAGGAGAAGGAGAGGACGGAGATCGGCAAGGAGCTGCATGACAACGTCAACCAGATCCTGGGGGCGAGCAATCTCTATATCAATACGGCCATGACCGACGATGAGATGCGGCAGGAGCTGCTGGAGCGGAGCACCGAGCTGGTCAGCAGCGCCATCAACGAGATCCGTAAGATCTCCAAATCGCTGATCACGCCCGGCCTGCGGGAGATCGGACTGATCGAATCCATCGAGGATATCATCGACGATATGAAGATGGCGAAGTACGATATGCTGATCGAGCTGGACCTGCAGAACATTGCCGAGGACCAGATCGAAGACCGGCGAAAGCTGACGTTGTTCAGGATCGTGCAGGAGCAGCTGAACAATATCGTCAAGCATGCGCGGGCGACACGGGTGCTGATCCGGTTGTCGGTGGAGAGCGCGTTCATCGTGCTGACCATTGCGGACAACGGGGTGGGCTTTGATGTAGGGCGGCACCGCAAGGGGGTGGGGATCACCAATATTATCAGCCGCACGGAGCTGTTCAATGGCCGCGTCGATATTCAGTCGGCTCCGGGAGAGGGGTGTACGCTGAGCGTGAGCGTGCCGATGACATAGGTTATTCCGCCCTCAAACTCCGCACCGGATTGGCTAGCGCGGCCTTCACTGCCTGCACGCTGACCGTCAGCATGGCGATGATGATAGCCATAATGCCGGCGAGGCCGAAGAACCACCATTCGATCGTGATCTTATACGCATAATCTTCCAGCCACGCATGCATGGCCCACCAGGCGATGGGCGAGGCGATAATTAGGGCTACGATGACGAGGAAAAGGAATTCGCCCGACAGCAGGGTGAGGATAGAGAGGACGCCGGCGCCCAGGACTTTCCGGATGCCGATCTCCCTGGTGCGTTGTTCGGCGGTGAACATGGCCAGTCCCAGCAGCCCCATGCAGGAAATGAATATCGCCAGACCGGCAAAGCAGTCCGACAAACGGCTGACGATCTCTTCGTTGTTATACAGCCGCCTGTATTCTTCGTCTGCAAAAAGGCAGGTAAAAGGAAATTTCGGGTTGAGGCTGGTGCAAAGCCTTTGAAGGCCCGCCATTACATTCTTCGTGTGTTGTCCTTTGATCCGCACCAGGATGACACCGCCGTCCTGCGCCTCGTTGAGCCTGACGATCAGGGGCAGGATACGTTCGTGCATCGATTTCTCATGAAAATTCTTCAGTACGCCGACGATATGTCCATTTTGACCCCATAGCTGCACAGACTGGCCGATGGGATTGTTGTATTTCATGAGCCGCAATGCCTCCTCATTGATCAGGTAACCCGAAGAATCGGTGGCGAAGTCGCGGGAGAAATCCCGGCCTGCCAGCACCTGCATGTTCATGGTTTTCACGAAGTCATAGCCGGCGGAGGTGACAGCAAAGATGGGCCGGGTGTTGGGGTCTTTGGCAGTCCACCTGACCCCGGCCGTAATATCGCCGCCGATATCTGTCGGCGCATCGGACAGGCAGGTCACCATGCTGATGCCCGGCATCTGCGACGCCTGCCGTTTGAATATTTCATATTGCTTGCTCAGATCGCCTTCCAGCGGGATGTAGGCGAGGTGGTCCCTGTCGAAGCCCAGGTCGACGTTCTGTACATAGCTGATCTGCTGCGCGACGACGATCGTGCCGATGATGAGGACGATGGAGAGCACGAACTGGAAGACCACCAGGCCTTGTCTGAACAGGACGGAGCTTCCGCTGAATTTCAAGGTGCCTTTCAGCACGCGGATAGGCTTCAGTGAAGACAGGAAGAGGGCGGGGTAGCTCCCGGCCAGCAGGCCGGTGACCAGCGTCAGCGCTGCGAGCCCCAGCCAGAAATGAGTATCGGAGTAGGGTATGACGATCTGTTTTTGGGTGAGGGTATTGAAGACGGGCAGCACTGCATGGACCAGCATGACGGCCAGGACGGCGGAGAGAGCGGTCAGGAGTACTGCCTCGCTGAGGAACTGGCCCACGAGCGAACCGCGGATGGCGCCCGCCACTCTGCGGATGCCGATCTCCTTGGCCCTGCGGGCCGACCGGGCGGTCGTCAGGTTCATGAAGTTGATACAGGCGATGAACAGGATGAAGATCGCTACGATGCTGAACAGCCTGACGTATTCTATCCGGCCGCCGGACAGCTCACCATCGGTAAAATGGCCATGCAAATAGGATTCAGGGTAAGGTTGCATCCGGAGGTCGAGCCAGAAAGTCCTGGTGAAGTTGCTGTTGTAGTTATAGAGCACCTTTTCGAGCTTAGTGGCCATCAGCGCAGGATTGGCGTCCGTGCGCAGCATGATGACTGTCGTCGGGCTGCTGTTATCCCAGGTAGTCAGAAAGCTGTTGTCTTCCAGCTCGGCTATCCAGTTCATCACGAAGTCAAACTTCAGCGAGCTGTTGGCGGGCGGGTCGGCGAAGACGGCGGTCACGGTAAAGTTGCGGCTGTTTTGATGGCGGATGGTTTTGCCCATAGCCGACGCTGCACTGCCGAAGAAGCGCCGGGCCATTTTATCGGAGATGGCGATGGCCGACGGGTTGTCGAGCGCGGAGGCCGGCGTACCCTGTAATAAAGGATAGCTGAACATCTTAAAATAGTCGGAGTCGGAGGCAATACCGCTCTGTTTAATGATCTTGCCGGCCGCTTCAAAAGTCTCCTCATCCTTTTCCCGTATGGTCGTGGCATATTCTATTTCGGGGAAACGCCTTTTCAGGTCGCGGCCCAGGATGCCGGGCGTCCAGTAGCCGGACATCATTTTGCCGTCCATGTGTTCCTGTTCATACAGCTTGTAGAGACGGGGTCCGTTGGCGTGAAAATTGTCCATGCTACGCTCGTCGCTGATCCACAGGAAGATCAGGAGGCTGCAGGCCATGCCGAGTGCGAGGCCGAAGATATTGATGAGGGAGAAGGCTTTGTTGTTGCGGAGCGATCTCCAGCCGACGGTGAAATAATTTTTGAGCATGGGGAGCGACTTTGACTTAGCGTTGCCAAGGGAATGCCAATTATTTAACAGCTTGTAAATGAGGGCGATCTCGCGGTATGCGGGTATGGGACCGTCCGGTTTCAATACAGGCAGTGTACGGGCCGGGGGGCATCACCGGCGGGCGCGGGCTAACCCAGCACCTCCTCCATTTTCATACTGCGCGATCCTTTGATCAGCAGGTAGCTGTCTTTCAGGCCGACGCCGGCCAGCCAGCGGCCGGCCTCTTTGCTGTTGGCGAAGCTGAGGTAGGGGTGACTGAGATGGCGAAAGTCGCCGCCGACGAGGACGACCTGTTGCCAGGAGTATTGACCGATGAGGTCGATGATGCCCTGGTGTTCGGCGAGGCTTTCGGGGCCGAGTTCGGCCATGGCGCCGAGGATGAGGACTTTGCGGCTGGGGGAGAGACCGTTCGAGGGAACGGTCGAGCCTGGAAGCGACAGCTCCGTGCGAGGGTTGGCAGGGGTCTGCGCGCCCGGGATCGGCAGGCGCGCGAAATTTTCGATGGCGGCGCGCATGCTGGAGGGGTTGGCGTTATACGCATCGAGGATGATGTGGAGGCCGTCGCGTTCGATCAGCTGCGAGCGGGAGTTGGAGGGAGCATATTGTTCGATGGCCTGGCGGATGGCGGTGTCGGGTACGCCGAAGTGGCAGCCGACGGCTACGGCGACGAGGACGTTCGGGAGGTTGTAGTCGCCGACGAGCTGGGTTTGGATGGGGCCGGTGGCCGCGCCGCCGGTGATGTCGACTTTCAGCAGCGCTTCGGAAGGGACGATTTCACCCGTGACATCGGCGTCGCGGGTGCCATAGGTGATGAGGTGCGGGATGCCGCGGCTCATTTGGGTGAGGTCGGCGGAGTCTTTTAAGACAAATGCGGTGCCAGCTGCGGAGGCACCGCCGATCGCGGGTACTTGCGTGCTGCGGAGAAAATCATACAATTCCCCCTTTCCTTTCTTCACGCCTTCGGGGCCGCCGAAACCTTCGAGGTGGGCCTTGCCGACATTGGTGATGATGCCGTGGGTCGGCAGGGTATAACGGCAATAGGCCTCGATCTCTTTCTGGTGATTGGCGCCCATTTCGATGACGGCGAATTGCGCATCCTTTTGCACGGATAGGATGGTGAGGGGGATGCCGATATGGTTGTTGAGATTGCCCCGGGTGGTATAGGTGGTGTAGGTGGAGGAGAGGGTGGCGTGAATAAGCTCCTTGGTGGTGGTCTTGCCGTTACTGCCGGTGATGGCGATGAAGGGGATATTGAACTGGCGGCGATGGTGGAGGGCCAGTTCCTGCAGGGTCGAGAGTACGTCGGGTACGACGATGAGGTGGTCGGCTAAATGGGGCGACAGTTGGCTGGCGTCGGGTGTCTCGTCGATGATGGCATAGGCGGCGCCGAGCTCGAAGGCGCGGGTGGCGAAGGCGTTGCCGTTGAAGTTAGGGCCTTTGAGCGCGAAGAAGAGATCGCCCTGCTTCAGCTGGCGGGTGTCCGTCCGGATCGAAGGGTGACGGAGGTAGATTTCATATAATTGTTCGATGGTCATATGGAGCGATTACGCCGGGTAAAAATGATTTTCAAAGATAGGTGATTCGACGCCTTGATATATTTACATTTGGATATGAAAATTTCTACTCTTATCGTTCTGAGCGCTTTTATTACATCGTCATCAAATGCCCAGTCCATCACGTCCAATGATACTTCCAAAGTACTCACGCCGACCACGGACAGCATATACGCAAAACCAGAAATCGAGGCAACGCTCAAAAAGGGCAATTGGGCTGATTTTTTGGAAAATCATATGACCTATCCCGAGGGAGCCAGGAGAAATGAAATTCAAGGTACTGTCACAGTTAAATTTGTCATTGAAACGGATGGCTCGGTCAGCCATGTTGAAGCCCTGTACGGACCGGAAGCATTAAAAGACAATGCCGCACATTTAGTCATGAGAAGCCCGAAATGGACGCCGGCCATGCAAGATGGGAAAAAGGTCAGATCATATAAAATGCAACCNNCTTGCATATGCAAGTTCCACGAAGTTGTTGAATCGGACATGCGGGGCGGGATGGGAAGGTTTCTTGTGGATAAGATAATTTCGGCAGGAATCTATTTGTTTCACATAATGACGAAGATTATATTTCTTTGACCGATATGGCCCGAAGCCAACTGGAAGAGGTTGTCATCATTAAATGGCTGAGTTTAAAGAATACTATTGAATACGTTGGCGAATGGGAGGCGATGTATAATCCGAGTTTTAATTATACCGAATTCGGTACAATTAAAAATATGGCCGGGGGAAACAATTTTGTACTATCTGTCAAGCAATGGATAGAACGTACAGGTGCAATCGGCCTGACGGCAAAAGCCGGAAGATATGGCGGAACCTATGCTCACAAGGATATTGCCTTTCATTTTGGAATGTGGATCAGCCCTAAATTTCAATTGCTTTTGGTCAAAGAATATCAGCGCCTGAAAAATGAAGAAAACGACCGCCTGAAATTAGAATGGAATTTGCAAAGGACTCTTGCCAAGGTAAATTACCGCATTCACACCGATGCTATAAAAGAAAGCCTCATACCAAAAGTACTTTCTAAAATTCAGATAAATTTTGTCTATGCCAGTGAAGCAGATATGCTAAATATGGCTTTGTTCGGCAAAACGGCGAAACAATGGAGAGATGAAAACCCTGCCGCTGAAGGCAATATTCGGGACGAAGCATCCTTAGAACAACTGGTCGTTTTATCTAATCTGGAGAGTATTAATTCAGTACTGATTAAACAAGCACTTTCCCAATCTGAGCGGCTGCAACGCTTGAATGAAATAGCTATTACTCAGATGCGCTCTCTATTGGATAATCATGCCGTAAAAAAATTGACGAAATAAAAGGCTAATTTTAAAGCATGTTCGAGCGTGTCTCTGCCTCCATACAGCGTTTTGCCAATTTATCGCCGGAAAATTTATCGGTGGTCCTCGACCGGCTGAAACACCTGTCGGTTAAAAAGGGCGACTGTCTGATCATTGCGGGGGAATGGTTCTTCGAGTACAAGAGCTTTATGACGCAGCAACCTTCCGAAAACATTATCCAGGCGGAAGCGGACAGCGAAGTGTTCGGTTTGAGCTTCATCGATTTTCATGAGCTGGTAAAATTGTCGGATTCCTTTTTTCGACTGGGCCAGATCATGGAACAGGCGATCCGGAACCAGGATTTTCAACACAACCGGCTTTCGCCCGAACAGAAGTACGAGCGGCTGCTGCAGACGAATCCTGCGTTGCTGCAACATTTTCCCCTGAAGCATATCGCCTCCTATCTGGGGATGACGCCCGAAACGCTGAGCCGCATCCGGAAAAAAATCAGTTCTTGATTCTGGTCAAGCCTTGAGCCAATGGGGTGAGTTAGCTTTGGCTTATGAACTACATTACCTACAAAAATGCCGGTATATCCTTGCTTGTTTTTACCGTTTTGCTGGTGTTTACGATGCTGCATCATCCTTCCGGCGGGAGCATCCAGCACCTGGGCGACATCACCACTATGATCATCATTACGCATTCGGTCGCGATCCTGTCTTTACCTTTCGGGTGGATAGGGTTCTGGGGACTGACGCTAAAGCTGGGGACAGACAAGTTCGGATCGGTCCTCGCCTTTGCGATGATCTCCCTCGGGCTGATAGCGGTGCTGCTGGCCGGGGCCACGAACGGGCTGGTCTTTCCGATTTTTTTACAGCATTACAAGGATGCATCGCCGGAAACGATGACGGCTATCGATCCTGTGCTGCGGTATAGCTTAGCATTCAATCACGCTTTCGATTATGTGTATACGGTAGCGATCGGGCTGGCCATCCTATGCTGGTCGATCGTAATATTGGTCTTCCGAAAATTGCCGGTTTGGGTCGGGTGGCTGGGGATCGCCGTGGCGGTTTTTATGGCGGTCCCGCTGATGGCGGGTGTGGCTGTGAACAGCGTGCATGGCCTGCGGTTGTTTGGGACGGGGCTTGTGCTGTGGCTGCTGGTCGTGGGGGGTGTGCTGGTTAACGGCCGTCCCCGGAAGGATTTGGCCCGGCGCACCGTGTAGCCGTAGGATACGACCGAGGAGGGCCGTGTCGAAGCAGGCCCGACGAAGGTCTGGGCCCGGAAAGATGGGCGGCGCGCACCTTGTAGCGGCGCCCGGCCCCGCACCGCGTAGGGGCCGCCTATAAAGGTCCGCCCATAAAAAAACCCCGCAAAATCGCGGGGTTTTTCTTTTATATGTTGTGGTGCAAATGCTATTGTTTGCGGGTATTCTGTCTGCGCGTCTTGTAGTTGACACCGGTCTGGCGGCCATTACCGGCAGGGCTGCCTACGCGGTCCAT
>PMUF01000575.1 GCA_003167015.1 Chitinophagaceae bacterium
CACCGACAGCCTGGATGCACAGGGAAGAGAATACGAAGGGGACCATGCCGCCTACAAAGAGACAGGCCAGTACTTTCGCCTTATAGATATCGATACCCTGGATGCCGGCGACGCCGACAAAAGCGGCGAACAGGGCGAGGGCCGTCAGTGCTGCAGAGGCGATGGCAAAACCCTTTCCGGTTGCAGCAGTCGTGTTGCCGACTGCATCGAGAATATCCGTTCTTTCCCGTACTTCTTTGGGCAGTTCACTCATTTCCGCAATGCCACCGGCATTATCGGCGATTGGGCCGAAGGCATCGATGGCCAGCTGCATGGCTGTCGTAGCCATCATCCCGGCTGCCGCGATAGCGACGCCGTAGAGGCCGGCACAGGCGAAAGATCCCCAAATGCCGCCGGCCAGGACCAGGATCGGCAGGAAAGTGGATTGCATTCCTATAGCCAGACCGCCGATCACATTGGTGGCGTGACCCGTTCCGGACTGGCGGATGATACTCAATACGGGGCCTTTGCCCATGGCGGTATAATGTTCCGTGATTATACTCATTAAAGTGCCGACCAGCAGGCCTACGCCGATCGCGCCCAATACTCCCCATTTGGTAAATTCAATGCCGCGGAGGACCATGGTTTCCGGTAAGATGAAATACACCAGGCCGACACAGGCGAGTGCGGTCAGGATAATCGATCCCCAGTTGCCCATGTTAAGGGCTCTCTGGACGACTGCGGTATCCAGTTTGGCGGTGTCGCTGATCCGGACGAACAGTGTGCCTACGATGGAAAAAAGAATTCCTACCCCGGCAATAAACATCGGCAACAGGATCGGGGCCATGCCGCCGAATGCGTCGTCCGAATGGGTCTCACGGCCGAGCACCATCGTCGCCAGTACGGTAGCCACATAGCTGCCGAACAGGTCGGCGCCCATGCCTGCGACATCGCCTACATTATCCCCCACATTATCTGCAATCGTCGCCGGGTTTCTGGGGTCATCTTCGGGGATACCCGCCTCCACTTTCCCGACAAGGTCCGCGCCGACATCGGCCGCCTTTGTATAGATACCGCCGCCAACCCGGGCGAAAAGTGCAATGGATTCTGCCCCGAGGGAAAAGCCGGTGAGGACTTCGATAGTCCTGGTCATCTCTTCGGAATCGACAGCGGCATTTGGAGCGAAGATGGCTTTCAGCAGGATGAACAATCCGCCCAATCCTAAAACGGCCAGGCCGGCCACACCCAGGCCCATGACGGAACCACCGGTGAAGGATACGGTGAGTGCTTTACTGAGGCTGCTCCTGGCTGCCTGGGCAGTACGCACATTGGCTTTGGTAGCGCTGCGCATGCCGATGTACCCGGCCAGTGCGCTGAGAATGGCTCCGAGAATAAACGCGATGGCGATGGACCAGTGTGACTGCGGGTTGCTATTACCCATGATGGCCAGCAGGATAGCCGCCAATACCACGAAATAAGAAAGGATTTTCCATTCCGCCTTTAAAAAGGCCATGGCGCCTTCGGCAATGTAGCGGCTGATTTCCTGCATCCGATCATTACCGGGATCCTGTTTGGACACCCACGCATACTTAATAAAGGTATAAAGGAGGCCGATGACCCCCGTGACGGGAACTAAATAAATCAGTTTGTCCATAAATAGTAGGTCTTATACAAGGTTTCAACCCGGCAATCAATATCGTTGCGGATGGTCAAAGGAGGGCAAAAATAGGGGGAAAAAGGGAAATATAACTAAAAGAGCCTATGGCTGAATAAAAAAAACCGGCCCCTGCATTTAGGTGATGAGGACCGGTTCGAATGAGTCGAACATTTGCTAAAAAAATGTTCAGGTTTAGAGGGCCTGGTTTTGTTTAAGGGTCAAGAACCAAGGGGTAAAGGGGTTGTTGATATAGGAGGGACGAATAATATGCCAGAATAATAATGAGTTGATTGACATATAATTATAACGCACCCAACGATTGGCGCTTTCCCAGGACAGGAACATTTATCCCGAATTGAATCGATCTGTCCATTGCGCAAGAAACATCCGGGATCGGACAATCTCAAATATGATCTTTAACGTATATAAAAAAGACCGGCTGTTGGAAGCCGGCCTGTTTTTTTGTAGAAGAACCTGAATGTAAGCCTGAAAAACTAAAAAAACCTTATCTATTGATGGCCGTCAAATTTGGTAAGGTAATATTTTGATGTGGGTGGGTCGTTTATTTGGTGACATCTTATTAGTTACTAAATAAATGCCAATCTGTAAGTGTTTTAAAATCAAAGTATTAAAAAAATTGGTGGATCATTTTCCGTCCCCGGCTGGGAAAAAAATTCCTGTATAAGGAATAAGTGGTCCTGCGGCACAATTAAATGAAAGATCCGACGTTTTCCCTTGCAAGCGGACCTCCGGGTCGGCGGCTGAAACGAGCCTGAGGGCGAAGTTCACCACAATCCAATATCTTTTAAAACTAATACTATTCCCTATGACCCCGTACACGAGGAATAATCAGAACCATCTTGCTGAAGAGTTCCAACGCTTTGAAAATTACCTTCTGCAGGAAAGCCGTATTGCCATTCTTAAAGTCCAGAGCTGGCAATTTGCGATGAAAACGCCCGAAGTGGGCCAACATTATCAGCAGGAAGCTACTGATATGGTAAAGAAATCCCTCCTCAGCTTCGTTCCCAACAGTTTTGTACTAAGTGAAGAGGGTTATTATTACAAGCAGATATCCAATTAATGCTATTGCGGCGACAGCACGGTAGGGCTTATGCCTTATCGAAGCTGACGCATTCTTTCAATTCCTTTGCACTATAGGCCAGGCCATATTGCTGCAATACATCGGCCGGGACTCCATTCCATTGATTGGGCACATTTCCCATATAGCCGATGTCCTTTACCCCCAGTTCCGTTGTATAGAAGCCGGAAGCGGTGAGATTACGCATCAGGCTGAAAAAGGCGACACCCTGGGACATTTCGGGTTTGGCTTTTGCAGGCCAAGCAATTTCGTCCACTATCTCTATTTGTTGCTGCTGGCTGCAGTCTTTAAATGGCTTGTCATAACGAGTCAGGCATTGTAAGTCCAACCAGCGAAGGCCGCCACGCAGGGGAATCTTGTGCTCCGGCATATCCTTGACGATAAATTCGATGAAGGCGGGGACCTTTGCATCGGAAGCGCTGCCGCTGGTCTCATCTTTTGGAATGATGATATCTGCCAGGATAGTGATCGTCGCCATCTCATCGGCGGTGAAAAAAGTCTTCTCGCTTTCTACTGCCTTTTCATGCTCGGCTTCTTCTTTCATCCGGTTGATCGAACCGGCAGGGGTAACATCACTGGCTGCTGCCGCATGTTCCGAAGGCGTCTTCTTTTCTTCGGTCGTGCAGGCCTCTACCAGCACACCGGCGGATACCGATCCTACGAGCAGGGCTTTGATTGATTTTCTTCTATCCATTGGTATCTTTTTGCATCTTTTTGCGCCGGTCGGCGGCCATTAAATATTATTTTTCTTCAGTTCATCCACCAGGTGTTCGCTGGCTCGCATAGACAGGGCCAGGATCGTCCAGGTGATGTTCTTGTCGGCCTGCGAGACGAAGGGGCCGCCGTCCATACAGAACAGGTTCTTGCAGTCATGCGCCTGGCTCCATTTGTTCAGCGGTGAGGTTTTGGGATCATTACCCATCCGAACGGTGCCGGCTTCATGAATAATATTGCCGGGTGCATGGAGCCCCCAGTTGTTGGCGGCGTTATTATCCTGTCCGTGAGTAATGATGGCGCCCATGGCATGAAGGATTTCGGAGAAGGTCTCCATCATATGCTTCGCTTGTTTGATCTCATATTCTGAGTGGCTGGTATGGAATTGCAGTACGGGGATGCCATATTTGTCCACGACGGAAGGATCGATCTTACAATAATTTTCTTTTTTGGCAACAGCTTCACCACGGCCGGCCATGTGAACGGATGCGCCAAAAATGGCGCGGTAATCTTTTTTCAGCGAAGCGCCATAGCCGCCTGCATCTTCTTTTTTAATGCCTTTTAATATATTTTCTATACCCCAGCTGAAGCCATAGATGGGCTGGCCCATGCCACCGCCGAATTCGATATGATATCCCCGCGGAAAATCCAGTTTCTTATTATCTCCCCACCAGGGGGCATAGACGTGCATGCCGCCGACGCCGTCTTCATTGTACCGTTTGCGGTCCATGAGGTGCGGCACGATCCCGCCCATGTCGGAACCGGTCGAATCATGCAGATACCGGCCGACGGCATCGCTGTTATTGGCCAGGCCGTTCGGATGACGCGATGATTTGGAGTTGAGCAGGAGCCGGGCGCTTTCGCAGGCGCTGGCCGCCAGGATCACCGTCCGGCCTGACACCTGGTATTCCTGCATATCGTCCTTGCTGATATAGGATACGCCCGTTGCCAGCCCTTCCTTATCCGTCAGCACTTCGCGGGCCATGGCGTTCGTGACGAGATCTACATTGCCGGTATGCAATGCCGGGATGACAAGACAGGAAGAGGAAGAGAAATCCCCATATACTTTACAGCTGCGGCCGCACTGAGAGCAGAAGAAACATTGTCCCCGTTCGTTGTTGATCTGTTTGGTAAGGATCGACAACCGTGAAGAGTAAACGGGAACGCCAACACTGCCGGCGGCCTTCTTGACCATCAGTTCATGCAGACGTGGTCTGGGAGGTGGGAGAAAGATCCCGTCAGGGTCGTTTTCCAATCCTTCCATCGAGCCGAATACGCCCAGCAACCGGTCTATCTTATCGTAATAAGGCTTGACGTCATCATAGCCGATTGGCCAGTCGTCGCCCAGTCCGTCGATGCTCTTCCGTTTGAAATCTTTCGGGCCGAACCGCAAAGAGATACGTCCCCAGTGATTGGTACGGCCGCCCAGCATCCGGGCCCGCCACCATTCCCAGGAAGTCGTTCCGGGAGCGCCGGATTGCGTGTAAGGCTCGCCATCGACCTCCCATCCCCAGTAACAGCCATCGAAATCACCGAAGGGCCTGAATCGGGTACCGGCCCCGCGGCGGGGAGATTCCCAGGCGTTCTTCAATTGATTGGAGTCCGTTTTGGGATCGAACATCGGACCTGCTTCGAGCAGACACACTTTTAGCCCGGCGTGTGCCAGAACATAAGCGGCCATACCGCCGCCTGCGCCTGACCCTACAATCACTGCATCGTATTTTTTGGGCTGTTTCTTGATCTGGAGATCTCCCATGCTTTTCTGGTGGGTTAAAGGATAAAAAAGTAAATGTAAAGATTTAGCAAAACAGCAAACAAGTTTTTTTCATTTTCTTTCCCCGGCAGTCTGATCACGGATGGCCTTGAATTCGGAGCCTGCTTTCCATTGTGGCCATTCATGGCTATTGGCTAATCTTTCCCCGATAGTATACAACAATTTCACATCCTGCAATCCCCCGGTAAGATCCCAGGTGGAGTCATATTGGTCGGCCGGCTGATGATAGCGATTGGCGGTATATTCATCATGTTTCTGCTTGCCGTATGCAATTCCCCTGGTGAGGTCGTCTACACCGCCATCCGCTGTCAGCGAGGGCACGCCGGTACGGGCGAAACTGAAGTGATCCGACCGGAAATAATGACCCGCTTCCGGATGGTCTTCCGGTGCGATGTAACGGCCATTCTTCTTTGCTTCATCGGCCAGATAATCTTCCAATTCGGATTGTCCTTTTCCGCTATACGTAATGTCCTTGGTAGGGCCATAGGTATTGAGTACATCGATATTGAGATTGGCGACGGTTTTCGCCAGCGGATAAACGGGATGCTGCCCGTACCAGGCCGAGCCGAGCAGCCCTTGTTCTTCGGCGGTTACGGATAGAAAGACGATCGTCCGTTCAGGTTTTTGCGACTGGCTTTCGAAGGCGCGTGCGATCTGCAGCAAGGCTGCTGTACCGCTGGCGTTATCAGCGGCTCCATTGTAAATAGAGTCCCCTTTTGCATCGGGCTTGCCGATACCGAGATGGTCCCAGTGGGCGGAATAGATGACATATTCATCGGGGTATTTGCTGCCGGTGATCTTCGCTATCATATTGTGGGACATATTATATACTTCCTTCACGGCAAGAGAGGCGGATACTTTTACGTTCAGCGGTACGGCCTTGAAACCCCGGTGTTGCGCTGCAACGAGCAGGCTGCTGTCTTTGCCTGCGGCCGTCAGGAGTTTTTTCGCTGTTTCGCTGGTGATCCACCCTTGTACGGCCAACTGATATGCAGGGTTGCTACGCGTGTCCAGGTGCAGCTTGACTCCGCCGTTCGAACTTTGTACAACCGTGAAAGGGTAGGAGGCGGCCGCAGTATTGTGGATGATGAGGCAGGCTTTGGCGCCCTGGCGTGCCGCCTCTTCATATTTATAGGTCCACCGGCCGTAATAAGTCATGGTATGCCCTTTGAACAGGGTGGAATCATAAAAGCCCGGGTCGTTGACCATGACCAGCACCGTCTTTCCTTTGACGTCCAGGCCTGCATAGTCATTCCAATTGTATTCCGGGGCTACGACGCCGAATCCGGCAAAGACGACGTCACTGGCGTCCACCTTGATCACGGAATCCGGCCTTTCCGTCCAGAGGACAAAATCGTTCAGGTTTTGGAAGGCGGTATTGCCTTTTGGGGACTGCAGTTCCAGGGTAGGAGGGCCGACAGGGCTGATCTCGACCAGCGGTACGTCCTGCGTGTAGCTGTTGCCGTTACCAGGCTCCAGCCCGAGTGCGGTATAAGATTTCACCAGGTAGTCTATCGTTCTGGTTTCACCTGCGGTGAAGGGGCGTCTGCCCTGAAAGGAATCGCTGGAAAGGACCTTGATAGCGTCGACCAGGCTGTCTTTATTAAAGGTGGCCAGGCCAGCGTCGCCGGTGGCGCCCGGGTGACAGGCAACTGCGCCGCAGACTAAAGCTGAAAAAAAGGAATAGCGAAATAAATGAAAAGTCATAAGCTGTCATTTTAGGGAATGAAGAGCGATAAAGATAGGAAATCATTTATCTCTCACAGCTTAGGAAGAAATTCTTAGTGACTTTGCAGCCATGTCAGGGCGGCTGTACGTGCCGGGTCGTCACTGACTATATTGGCAGCGACCAGTTGATCCGGCTGGATGCTGCCCTCGCAGATCCGGCCGGTGCGGTCGGCTTCCTGACAGACGGTGAGTACGAGCATCGAGCGGTCCGAAAGGGAATAAGTGGCATTGGCCGTGGTTAGTCCGGCCGTCGGCTGGCCGATCAGACAGGTTTGCTGCCTGCCTTTGAAGGCAAGGGCCACGATCTCGCCGGCGCTGATCGTTCTGCGGCCGGTCAGCACGACGATGGATTTGCGACTGGACCTTGTCCGGTACCCGTGGTCTTCGCTTACCTGGCAGCGGATATGGCGGCCCTGGAAGGCCGATCCGTCGTAATAGGCGATAGGTATCCGTTCGCCGGAGCCCACAAAATAGCCAAAAATACCGTCACCCAGCAAAGGGCCGATGCCGGCCAGCATCGGCCAGCAGTTGCCTCCGGAATTCTGCCTGAGATCGATGATCCAGCGCGAAATATTCCGGCTGTCCAGCCGGGCGATGACAGACTGAAGGCTGTCTGCAATATGTTCGCAGATCAACGAATCCGTTGTGCTGATCCAGGGGATCGTCAGGTAGGCGATACTGTCTTTCAGCCATTCGCCTTTGATCTCTCCTACCACGTCGGATAAGTCCGCCGGACCCGGCGGAGGAGCATCTTCACCGGTGTAGCGGGCCGCTGTTGCGGGGGCCATAATAAAGCTGTGCGGCTCGTTCAGCTGCCTGAAGCACCAACTGATGGAGGAATAAGCATCGTCGCAGCTACCGGCGACCCTGAGCTGTTCTTTGGCCCTGGCTGCCAGCGAAGTCCAGGACACCTCGTCTCTACGATAATAATTCTTTTCCATGAAGCCCAGCACTTCGTCGAGTAGTTGTTCAGCCTTTTGCCGACAGGACGGATCCAGCGTATCGGGGTGCGGAGGGATAGGGGCGGGGCGGGCCTGGGAGAATACCAGGAGGAAGACGGGCAGCAGGATCAGGTATCGGTTCATGCGCTGTAGATTGATGACGAATTTCTATAAGATAGGAAAAAAGATAAATTCCATAAAAATTCTTATTCCCCATCGGGGTCTTCATCATCGGGATCTTCATCAAGGGTGTCCATGCCGGAGGAGTCTTCATCGTCCTCCCATTCTTCTTCTTCCGATCCCTCATCCGCCTGTTGGCCCTGTTCTGCTGCCCGGGCAAAGCGAGTGAACCAGCCGTCTTTCTCCAGCAAGACTGCGGGGCTCCCTTGTTCGAGTACGCTGCCTTCGGACAGCACAATGACATGGTCGGTATCCCGGACCATCGAGTAGCGATGAGCGATAATAATAATTGTGGTTGACCGGCGGATGCCCTCGATAGTCTTTTTGACTTCTTCCTCCGTGGCATAGTCGAGGTTGGCCGTTGCTTCATCGAGTACCATGATCCGGGTGCGGGCGACCAGCATCCTGGCGATCTGAACGCGTTGTCTCTCTCCGACCGACAAACCCATCCCGCTTTCGCCAACCGGCGTCTCCAATCCTTGCGGCAACCGCTGCAGCGTAGAATGCATCCCTGCGGCCATGGCAGCCTGCCAGACCTCTTCATCGGTCGCCAGGGGATATTTGTAACGGATATTATCGGCCAGCGTGCCCCGGAATAAGGCGCCATCAGTCGCCACCATCCCGATCTGGGATCTGACGGAAGAGGCATCGAGTTCGTGCAGGTCCTGGCCATCGATAAGGATCCGGCCACCGGTAGGTTCGTATAGCTTCATCAGCAGGTCGACGGCGGTGGTCTTGCCTGCCCCGGAACTACCGATCAGGGCGGTTGCGCAACCGGGAGCCAGCGTGAAGGACACTCCCTTCAGGACCTCCCGTTCGTCGGTATAGCTGAACCGTACGTCTTTGAATTCAATCTTACCCTCGGAGATCTTAAGTCCATGGCCTTTTCTTTCTTCCGCACCATTATCCAGCAGGCGAAAGGCACGGGCAATGGAGGCGACATTCTGCTGCAGCTCCACCCAGAGACTGGCCAGCGCATCTATAGGGCCATAGAGGCGATCCAGATAGGCGACGAACATGACCACATCACCGGGCGTCAGCCTGTTTTCGAGGGTCAGGTATCCGCCATAACCGAATACCAGCGCGGTAGACAGGTGAGAAAGCATAGTTTCCCAAAAAACATATTTATTGGATAGCTGCGCCCTTTTGATATAATCCTTATAGGCATCCCCTGCGACGGATTTCAGCTCATTGACCTCCCTGTCCTCCGACCCCGACAGTTTCACCGTTTTGATACCGGTCAGTCCATCCTGTATCCGGGAGGAGACTTCCTCCCAGCGGGAATAATAATCGGAGAGGCCGGACTCCAGCTTTTTTGCCGAACGCCAGGCGATCAGCACGTAGACAGGGATGGTGACCAGGGCTACGGTGGTGAGGGCGACGTTTTGCCAGAACATGATGGCCAGGATGCCCATCAGGCTGATCAATTCGGGAAGGATCTGTTGGGAGAATCCGTTGACAATACCCGTAACTTCTTCAGACTGGTCGATCTGCTTGGCAATAGCGGCGCTGGGCTTTTTGCTGAAAAAAGAGAGGGGGAGGCGCAGGACGTGAGCGAAGGTACCCTGGATGAAACGCTGTTCGATCATGCAGGAGAGTCTTGTATTGGTGTTTTCTCCCAGGCGCCATAATAAGGTAGCGACGAGGTTGATCACGAATAACCAGATGACAGCCCATAAAAGCGTATCGAGCGCCTGCCGGGGTGAACGGGCTGCGACATGGCCCTGGGTATGCGGTTCGGGTGCGGGGAGAGGACGCGCGAGGGCGCGGCCGATATCAGAAGCGCTAGCTCCGTGCGTGAGGTTGGAGGAGTCCCGACCGATATCAGAAGCGGGGGCGCCGTGCGAAAGCGTGGCAGGAATGGAATCACCCTTTTTCGTTCTGGCGGAAGAGTCTGCACGGCCGGTCGTCGAATCGGGGACTTCGGACCGGATCATCGACTGGACACTGTCCACTTCTCCCGGATCGAGACCGAGATCTTTTTGCGCGTTCAGCCTTGCCTGCCGGACAAATAATCCGGCCACATCATTGATGGCCACCCGGTAGATCAGCGGTTCCACCAGGCTGGCGCCGGTGCTGAGCAATCCCAGCGTTACCACCCACAGGAATTTTTTACGGTAGGGGACGATCAACCGGAAAATATTTTCCCAGACGGTCTTTTTCGTTGTTTTTTTCATGGTTGCATGTGGTGCCCGGCGGCTGCTTTCAACCGCAAGTTCGGGAAATTTATTTGGCCCCCGGGACAAAAAAAATTACATTCGTTGAGAAGAATCCGTTAGTTTTTCCGATCATTAAATTCGATCAGCCCATGCGTCATTCCCGCCGAACATTCCTGAAGAACAGTGCTCTGGCCGTCGCTGCCGTCGGAATCCTGCCTGCCGAATCCCTCGCTGTCTTCAAAAAGAAAGAAATAGTAGGGCTGCAGCTCTATACGGTTCGTGA